>CALBGO010000132.1 GCA_937894585.1 uncultured Eubacterium sp. | reverse complement strand
AACTTTTTTTAAATATTTCCCAATTTACTATTGACTATTCATAGTTGGTCTCCTCCTGTTTTTTCCGGATTTGCGATATAGCCTGCCAGAGCGCTGGCAGCTGCGACTTCAGGGGAAGCCAGATAAATCATAGATTCTACATCACCCATGCGTCCCACAAAGTTTCTGTTTGAAGTGGATACACATTTTTCACCTTTGCACATAACGCCCATATGACCGCCCATACAGGCGCCGCAGCTCGGGGTGTTAAATGCGCAGCCGGCTTCTACGAAAATCTGTGCAAGACCTTCTTCCATACACTGAAGGAAGATTTTCTGAGTAGCGGGAATTACCATAACGCGAACCTCAGGATGTACGGTTTTGCCTTTCAGAATGGCCGCTGCTTTTCGCATATCGCTCATACGGCCGTTGGTACAGGAGCCGATTACAACCTGATCAATCATGATTTTTTCGCCGGCTTCGATTTCATCGATGGTGTGGGCGTTGCCCGGCAGGTGAGGGAAAGCTACAGTCGGTCTTACTTTAGACAGGTTGATTTCGATGGTTTGCTCGTATTCAGCATCTTCATCGGCAGTGAAAATCCGATAGGATTTTCCCGGTGCGTGTTCCTCCATATAGGCGGCAGTCTGTTCGTCTACTGTGAAGATGCCGTTCTTTGCGCCGGCTTCGATAGCCATATTGCAGATGGTGAAGCGGTCGTCCATAGTCAGATGTGAAATACCGTCTCCGACAAATTCCATGGATTGATATAAAGCGCCGTCTACGCCGATTTTTCCGATAATATGGAGAATGATATCTTTTCCGGTTACATAGCGGGAAGGTTTGTTTTTCAGCACAAACTTAATTGCGGTCGGCACTTTGAACCATGCTTTGCCGGTTGCCATACCTCTTGCGATATCGGTAGTGCCGACACCGGTGCCGAATGCGCCCAAAGCGCCGTAAGTACAGGTGTGGGAATCGGCGCCGATGATGCATTGCCCGGCATATACGATGCCCCGCTCCGGCAGTACCCCGTGTTCTACGCCGCACTTTCCCTGAACCATATGGTGGGTGAGATTCTGCTGTCTGGAAAAATCCTGAATGTCTCTGGCATTCTGAGCAGATTTGATATCTTTGTTCGGGGTGAAGTGATCCGGTACCAGAACTACTTTATCTTTATCAAAGACTTTGTCAGCCATTTGACGAAAGATCGGGAGCGCCATAGGACCGGTAATGTCATTTGCCATTACTACATCCAAATCGCATTCGATCAGCTGACCTGCCTTTACACTGTCAAGTCCGGCATGGGCTGCCAAAATCTTCTGTGTCATTGTCATTGCCATAAGTAATTACCTCTTTCTCTGATGGTTTCGCTGTTATTTCACAAAATGTATATTCTTGTTCATTCTGTTCAGTGCGCTGACTAAAGCATTTACAGATGCCAGAATGATATCGTCGTGGGTGCCTGCGCCCCAGTAATAGTGGTCCTTTTCATCCGCGATGCATACATAGGCTGCTGCTTTTGAACTGGAGTCTGCACTGATGGCGTGTTCTGAATAGGTGATGAACTTGTAGTCAAAGTGATAGTCCGTCTTTTTGAGGGCGTTGCTGACAGCGTCCAGACGACCGTTTCCTTCGGCTTCCAGATTGAAGACTGTACCGTCGATGACTGCGCGCATTTTTACTGCCATACTTTCACTTTCGTCTCTGGTTGACGAGAAGTGGTTGAAGGTAGCGTCGGTAATGTCAATCGGCGTAAAGACATTGATGTATTCATCTGCAAAGGTCCGGAAAATTTCGTCCGGCGAAAGCTCCTCGTGATGCTTGTCGGAGATATCTTTCATCATATATCCAACCTCGCTCATCATCTGTTTCGGAATGGTATAGCCGAAGTTGTGTTCAAGCACATAGGCTACGCCGCCTTTTCCGGACTGGCTGTTGATTCTGATAACATCCCCGTCATAAGCTCTGCCCACATCGTGCGGGTCGATTGGGAGGTAAGGTACAGTCCATCTGGACGGATCCATTTCTTCTCTCCATTTCATACCTTTTGAAATTGCATCCTGATGAGAGCCGGAGAAGGCTGCGAAAACCAGTTCGCCGCCGTAAGGCTGTCTAGGGCTTACAGTCATACCGGTATATTTTTCGTACATTTCTACGACTTCCGGCATATTGGAAAAGTCAAGGCAGGGATCTACACCGTGAGTGAACATATTCATGGCCAGCGTAATGATATCCACATTGCCGGTTCTTTCACCGTTTCCGAAGAGGGTGCCTTCGATTCTGTCGCCTCCTGCCAGAATACCCAGTTCTGCATCAGCTACGCCGGTGCCTCTGTCATTGTGAGGATGCAGGGAAAGAATGACATTTTCTCTGTGATGAAGATGCTTGCTCATATATTCAATCTGATTTGCGAAAATGTGCGGCATAGACATTTCCACTGTTGCGGGCAGATTGATAATTACTTTTTTCTCCGGTGTCGGCTGCCAGATATCGATTACTTCGTTGCAGATTTTTTCTGCAAATTCGATTTCGGTTCCCGTAAAGCTTTCCGGGGAATATTCGAACTGAAATTCTGTTTCAGGGAATTTTGCTGCATATTCGTTCATCAGTTTTGCACCGGTTTTTGCGATTTCGATAATTTCGTTTTCAGAGGCTCTGAAAACCTGTTCTCGCTGCGCGTAGGATGTGGAGTTGTAAAGATGTACCACTGCTTTTTTTGCACCTTTTAAGGATTCAAAAGTCTTATCGATGATATGGGCTCTGGACTGAGTTAAAACCTGTACGGTCACATCGTCCGGAATCATATTTTCTTCAATCAGAGTTCTTAAAAATTCGTACTCTGTTTCGGATGCGGCAGGAAATCCGACCTCAATTTCCTTGAAACCGATTTTTACAAGATATTGGAAGAATTCCAGTTTTTCATCCAGGCTCATGGGAACTACCAGTGCCTGATTGCCGTCGCGTAAATCTACACTGCACCACCGGGGAGCTTTTTCGATATGGTCTTTTTTTGTCCATTCCATATCGCAGGGATTCATCGGCGGGGTGAAATAACCGGGTCTGTACTTTTCGTAATTCTTCATGTTGTAATACCTCCAAAATATAATTCATGCATCAATGGCAGCGATTCTAAAGACGGAATAGGAAAGCGTAAACCTGCGATTCAGCCATCGCCTGCGGCTCGCCTTCACCGGGCCCGGGCATCGCCGTAGCTTCTTGCCGCTCAGTCATCACCTGCGGCTCGCCTTTGCGGAGAAGCCTCGCGTTTGACCTACCGCAGTTCAGATTTCGCTTTCAGCTCATCTTCACTGGGTTAG
>CALBGO010000131.1 GCA_937894585.1 uncultured Eubacterium sp. | reverse complement strand
AATACCCGTGACGGGACTTTCACCCGTAAGACTTGCGCCATGCCTGGCACACTCACAAAAAGCTGCCCTAATGGACAGCTTTTTGTAATTTGGTTGCGGGGACAGGACACGCCCGTTTCTCTTCGCTCACGGTCACCGTGCTTGCCTCCCCTCTCGGTCGCCTACGCACCTTATGCCTGAACAACTCTCCACAGGAGACTTGTTCTTCACGGCATAAGCCTTCTTAAGCTTCAAGTCCTTTCTTCCATTCTAACGACAAGAAAAGACCGTCCGAATCGGACGGTCTTTTTGTCGTTTGGTTGCGGGGACAGGACTTGAACCTGCGGCCTCCGGGTTATGAGCCCGACGAGCTACCAACTGCTCTACCCCGCGACGATGTTATAAAATTCTACAGATAAATATTGGTGCCGGAGACCGGGGTCGAACCGGTACGATCGGTAAGGATCGCAGGATTTTAAGTCCTGTGCGTCTGCCAATTCCGCCACTCCGGCATACATATACAAACTTGTTAAAAAAATGGCTCCGAGAGTGGGGCTCGAACCCACAGCCTACCGGTTAACAGCCGGTTGCTCCACCATTGAGCTATCTCGGAACACTTTGCCGCCGTGCTGACGACAAAAGTTATTATATAATAAAGATGTACCTATTGTCAACACCTTTTATATTATTTTTTTAATTTCTTTTCAATTTTTTCTTCACAAGTGCCTTACTCTGCCAAGATTAAACGGATTAATTAAAAAAGACCCTTTTTCTGCCTGATTAGGACAGACCGTTCTTTTCCGCCTTATCCAGTTCAATATTATGCTTCACCACTTCAATCTTCTTCCGATACTTTTCCGCCAGAACCGAATTTCCCTCTGCTTCATAAAGCTCCGCCAGTTTTTCCATCGTATCGCTGTTGCTTGGGGAAAGTTTCAAAACCTCCAGATAGCATTTTTCCGCTGTTTCCCGATCGCCGAGTTCACTGTAGGCAAATCCCAGATAATACCACAGCGGCCACCATGTATTAAACCTTTCATCCTCTTCATAAGAAGAAAGAATTCCGATTCCCTCTGCAAACCGTCCGGCAAGGACATGGTTGTAGCCTTCCTCAATTTTCACAGGCTCCTCAAGCTTATCCAGCCACTCATTTACCTCTTCCTTCTGCTTATGGTCGGAAGCCAGTTTCAGAAAAGACTCCCAGGTCAGCTTCGCCTTGACATAAAGTCCCATATTCAGATAAGCATAGCCCAGGAAATAAAAGCCCATATCAAAATCAGGCTTAATCAGCGTAAGCTTTTCAAAAGCTTCCAGAGATTCCGCCTTGTAAAGACCTATATACTCCTCGCCTTCTCCCTTTTCATAAGAGTCCTTGCAGGCTCTGCCATAGCAGTATAAAGCATCCGCAGAATCCGGATCGATTAAAAGAGCACCTCTGAAGCAGATGCAGGCATAATCAAAATCACCCTTTGCCGCAGCTTCCACGCCCTCATTGATTAAAGGCTTTACAAAATCCTTTGTAAAAGTACGGACAATATATGCAACATAATTATCCCTATACTTGAAATTGATGTCACAGCCCATTACAAAAGCCATATTCTGCGCAATTACAAAAGTAGAAAGCCCTGTCATCTCGGTCTTTTTAATCGGAACCGGCACACCGGTAAGAATATCCGCAATACCTGCTTTTTCAAGATAACTTTCCGAAAGCTCATCAAACACATACTGTTCCAGATACGGTATCAGATACTCGCCGATTCTGTCCTGCAGCTGCTGTGTCTCGTTATGATCAAAACTCATTTGATATCCCATCCTTTTTTGTGAAATTTTTTTACTGCATCAAAATTCATAGCAGCGTTCAAATCTGTTTCCAGCAGTTTCTCCGCTTCTCTGCCGATGCCCGGAAACTGAGACTCCGTCTTCTTTACAAATCCATACAAAATCCGGTACAAGTCTTCTTTTTTATGGGACCTGTGCTGATAGCCGTTTTCATAGAAATATACCGACAGCTTTTCATAAAAATCGAAAGGTGAATCCGATATGTTCTGTATCAGATAATTTACGGTTCTGTCAAATCCGCCCCTGCCTTTATAAAGGTTCAGCACCTTTTCAATCATCTTCAGCCGCGAAAGCTCCTTCGCTGAAATATACCGGTTGGAAATCACCTCGTAAGCCGCACAGCTCCGATATACATAGCCGTGTTCTTCCGCCGTCCTGCGCACCTTGGTCCCCTTAAGCAGCTTAAGAAATCCAAGCTGCAGGTCATCTGCGGAAAGCGCGTACACATCATTAAAAGACTTCGCAAAAGTTCCGTAATCTTCAAAAGGAAGCCCTGCAATCAGATCTACATGAATATGGCTGTTTCCCAAAGCAATAAGACTGCGGATATTTGCAAGAACCCTGTCCGTACCGCTGCTTCGATCCACCGCCGCAAGTGTCTGCGGATTGGTGGACTGAATGCCGATTTCAAACTGAAACAGTCCCTGCCGCGCCTTTGCCAGCAGATTCAGAGTTTCCTCATCCAGAAGCTCCGCACAGATTTCAAAATGAAAATTCGTAACGCCGTTATCCCTGTCAATGAGGTACTGCCAGATTTCCCTTGCCCGCTGTCTGTCATAATTGAAAGTCCGGTCTATCAGCTTAACCTGCTTTACCCTTTTCTCCAGGAAAAAATCAAACTCGTTCATAACCCGCTCAAGAGGCAGCGGCCTGATCGTCTTTTCCAAAGAAGACAGACAGTAGCTGCACCGATAAGGACAGCCTCTTGCGGTTTCGTAGTATACTACTTTATCCGCTTCCACAGGAAGTGACCGGTAAGGAAACGGTATCTCCCTCATATCAAGCGGCATACCTTCCGGATTTTCAAGCACCTCTCCGTCGCTTCTGCGGTAACTGAGCCCTGAGATTTCCGATGGGTCCCAAGCTCTGCCCTTTTCTGCCATCGCTTTGTACAAAGCCGTAAAAGAGCCTTCTCCTTCGCCCCGCAGCACAAAATCAATCCACGGGTTTTCCCGCATCAGAGAAACGGTTTCATAGCTGACCTCGGGACCGCCCAGCAGAATCTGCACGGACGGTTCTGCTTTTTTCAAATCGGCGCCCAGACGGCATATCTGCTCCACATTCCAGATATAAGTGGAAAAGCAGATCAAATCATAATCTCCCCGCAGAATTTCTCCGTAAATATAATCCGTCTCGTTGTTAATGGTAAACTCCTGCAAGGCCACTTCAGGTCCCGCCTCAACGCCGGAATCCAAAACCGACTGATATAGGTATTTCAATGCCGGATTGGAATGTACATATTTTGAATTTAAAGTCGTAAGCAGAATCTTCATTACAGCATCCTGAATCTTTCATCTTTCAAAAGCCCTGTATTTTCCATAGCCCGCTGCAGCTGCGCCGTCATTGCCGGTTTGTCCGCAGGCAGATTGCCCCGCAGGGATACATAATTGGAAGCGTGGTTACTGCGGAACACACAAGGTTTGGACGGATTTGCGTGTTTCAGAAGCAGGTAAGTTTCCGCAACGACTTCTTCTGCCGAAAGAAGAGTCAGCTCTCCTCTGTTAATCCTGTCCACAATAGGTGCCCGTGAATCCAGCATCAAAGTCAGAAGGCCCACATAAGAAGCATTCATTTCGGTAATCATAGTTCCCGTTTCCACAGCATGCTCTTCCCAGCCCTCTTTTCCCGCAAGACCTGAGATAAAAGTCACGGAAGCAGGAATCCCCGCATCTTCAATTTTCCGCACTGCTTCAATCATCTGCGCGCGGGTTACTCCTTTGCAGATGTCCTGCAGCACTTTATCACTGCCGGACTCTGCTCCCAGATAAATCATACCCATACCGTGCTCCCTAAGCTCAGAAAGCTCCTCCGGTGTTTTCCGAAGCACATCTTTCGCCGAGCCGTATACACTGACTCTGCGGCACTCCGGAAACAGCTCTTTAATCTTATCCAGAATCACAAGCAGCTTATCGACTGCAAGACACAGCGCATCGCCGTCGCAGAGAAAAATCCGTTCCACTTTGCGATAGGTGTTTCTTGCCATCTGCAGATCTTCCAGCACTTCATTTATGTCACGGACGCGAAACCGCTTATCCTTGAACATACTGCAGAAGGTGCACTTGTTGTGGGAACAGCCGATAGTAACCTGAATTAAAAGGCTGTAAGCTTCACTGGGCGGTCTGTAAATATCGCCTTCATATCTCATACTTAGAAATTTCCTTTCCTTATTAAATAATAAGTGTATTTGTACCTTGTACTTGATGGGCGCCTTTGAAAAAGATATCCATACTTTCAAAATATGCCTTCACAGGTTTTTCCTGCGGGTCCGCACCATATTTGCAAGCCCGCAGCAGGAAAGCCGAAAACATATTTTCTGAAAGGATATATTTTTTTCAGGTAAGCACAGCAAGTGCAGGTACAAATTTACATTCTTTCCGGCGCTTTCATACCCAGCAGTGCCAGTCCGTTTCTGATTGCATTCTTTGCTGCCAGAACCAGAGCAACCTTTGCAGTCTTTTCGTCTTCGTTATCGGTCAGAATGTGCTCATCGTGGTAGAAGCGGTTAAAGCCCTGAGCGATGTCCACAATATGTCTGGTTACGATGGACGGTTCGTATTTGTCTCCTGCATCTGCAACCACATCCGGGAATTTGTACAGCATTTTCACCAGCTCATAAGCGCTTTCGCTGCACAGGTATTTTGCATCGATACCGTCCAAAGCGGCAGCCTTTGCAGTCACATCTTCGCCTGCTTTGCGCAGAACAGACGCGCATCTTGCGTGAGTATACTGTACATACGGACCGGTTTCTCCGTCAAAATTCAGCACCTTATCCCATTTGAACACATAGTCCTTGATTCTGTTGTTGGAAAGCTCCTGGAAAATGACAGCGCCGATGCCGACAGTCTTTGCAACTTCCTCGATATCTTCTGCGGACGCATTCGGATTCTTTTCTTCGATGATTTCTCTGGTCTTTTCAACTGCCTTGTTCAACACATCCTCCAGGAATACCACTCTGCCGTGTCTTGTGGACATGGTGCCTTCTTCCAGGCTGACAAGACCGAACGGCACATGAACGCAGTCCTTTTCCCATTCGTAGCCCATCAGCTGTAAAATCTTCTTCCACTGTGCAAAGTGAAGGTTCTGCTGAGAAGCCACCACATAAATATTCTTATAGAAATCATAAGTTTCTTTTCTGTAGTTTGCCGCTGCAATATCTCTGGTAATATACAGGGTGGAGCCGTCGCTCTTTGTAATCAGCGCAACACCCAGACCGTATTCTTCCAGATTTACAATCTGCGCGCCCCGGGATTCTTCCATAAGTCCCTTGTCCTTCAGCTCCTGTACAAAGCGAGGCATCTTGTCGGAGTAAAAGCTTTCGCCGGCATAAGAATCAAAGGTGATGCCCAGCATATCGTAAACTCTGGTGAATTCTTTCAGGGATTCATCTCTGAACCACTGCCACAGTTCCACCTCTTCCTTTTCGCCGCGCTCCAGCTTTGCAAAGATTTCTCTTGCCTCGTCATCAAGCTCCGGATGGGTTTCCACTTCCACATGGAATTTAGTGTAATAGCTGAGAAGAGTCTTAATCGGCTCGTTGATAACATCTTCTCTGTTGCCCCAGTGTCTGTAGGCGCAGATCATCTTGCCGAACTGGGTGCCGTAGTCGCCCAAATGATTGATTCTGACTACATTGTAGCCCAGAGCATCATAAATTTTGTAGATAGAATTGCCGATTACGGTACTTCTGATGTGACCGATATGGAACGGCTTTGCAATATTCGGAGAAGAATATTCCACAATAACGGTTTTGCCGCCGCCGAGATCGGATTTACCGAAATCTTCGCCTTTGGTCAGTACTTCGGAAAGTACATCCTTCACAAATTCTTCCTTGGAAATGAACATATTCACATAAGCATTGACCTGTTCCACCTTTTCAAAAATAGGCTCTCCGCTGATGCCTTCCGCAATACCTTTTGCAATAAGAGGCGGCGCTTTTCTCAGAACCTTTGCCAGCTTAAAGCATGGAAATGCATAGTCGCCCATTTTTGTATCCTGCGGCACTTCCACCATATCCATAATTTCGGAAAGTTCAATGCCGTCCACATGATCTGCAATCACTTTTGCAATTTCTTCCTTAAAATTTACCATTGGTTATCTCCTTTTCTGAAATGACTTTAATATTTCTCGCTTTCAACTTTCGAACAAAACACCCGTCGCCCGCCTTCAGCCTGCCGGAAAAAGTTCCGTCGTAAATCCTTCCGCTGCCGCAGGAGGGGCTGTTTGCTTTCAGTACAGCGCCTTCTATATCTTCACCCAGCTCAAAAGCCTTCTTAAGTGCTTTCTCCAGGGACAGATGCGCGCCCAGCTCAAAAGCCTCCGTCACATCTTTTCCCTTGCTGTCAAGAATTCTTCCGTCCTCTGTATATTCTGCGGGAGGTCTCGGACTCTGAAGACCACCTGCGGTCTCGGGGCATACGGCACAGATGTTTTTGTTCCGGCAGAAGTCAATGACCGCTTCACTCAGGTTATTTCCTCCGTTATACTTACAGTTATGTCCCAGCAGACATTCGCTGACGATATACATCCTGTGTTCTCCCTTCTCACCCTGTCAATTACTCGGTTTTCAGCTTCACAACCGTGACGCCTTCGCCGCCTTCATTATAATTTCCTTTACGGAAAGATGCAACATGTTTATGCCGCTTCATCATTTCCCGCAGACCTTTTTTCAAAATGCCTTCACCACGGCCGTGAATCACAGTGACTTCCTTCAGTCCCGCCATATAGGCATCGTCCAGATATTTATCCACATCCATCACCGCATCGTCCAGATATTTTCCCTGTACATTGATGGAAACAGAAACTGTCTGCGCCTTGGCTTTATAAATACTGCCGTAAGAGGTCTTTTTCGGTTTCTTTTTCTTTGCGTCGTCGTGAATCAGAATCAGGTCGTCAAGATTCAGACTGGCTTTCATAATGCCGATTTTTACCTGCAGATTTCCGTTTTCATCGGGCACGGACAAAACCTCGCCGTTCTGGTCTAAGGAGAGCACTCTGACTCTGTCGCCGACTTTGATATCCTCTGCGCTGACCGGATTGCTGTTAAACTTCCGCACGATTTTTTCCGCATATTTTTCTTCTTTTTCCCGAAGCTTCTTTCGGCTCTTGTCAAACTGTCTGTTTCTTGCACCCATGCTCTCCATTCTGGCAAGCTCTTTCAGTTCCTTCTGCACTTCGCCGGCAGTTTCTTTCGCTTCCCGAATCATTGCTCTGGCTTCTTCTCTTGCGTCTGCGATAATCTTCTCTTTCTTTTTTTCAATATCTGCCAGTTTTCTGTCAAGCTCCCGCTGTTTTTCTTTCATAGCCGTATTGATTGCAATGGCTTCGTCCCGCTCTGTCTCGGCTCTTTTTCGGTCTTCCTCGATTCTGCTGATGATATCTTCAAATTCGATATCGCCCCGTTCAATAAGTCTTGCAGCCCTGTCAATCAAAGCGTCCGGAAGCCCCAGCTTCTTTGAAATTTCAAAAGCGTTGGATTTTCCGGGAATCCCGATGGAAAGCCTGTAAGTAGGACTTAAAGTTTCCACATCAAATTCCATTGAAGCATTCTCTACGCCTTCTGTTGAAAGAGCATACTTTTTAATTTCGTTATAGTGAGTCGTTGCAACGGTCATTGCGCCTTTCGCATACAAAGTTTCCAGTATGGAAATGGCAAGAGCCGCACCTTCGGTCGGGTCGGTTCCGGCACCCAGCTCATCTGCCAAAATCAAAGAGTTTTCATCGGCGCGCTCAACAATGCCGACGATATTCTTCATATGCGATGAGAAAGTGGACAGACTCTGTTCTATGCTCTGCTCATCTCCGATGTCGGCAAAAATATCGGTGAACACCGGAATCCTGCTCTGACTGCTGGCAGGAATATGAAGACCGCTCTGCGCCATCATGGCTAAAAGACCGATGGTTTTCAAAGTTACTGTCTTACCGCCTGTATTAGGTCCTGTAATCACTAAAGTCCGATAACTCTTTCCCGCCGACACATTGATGGGAACCACCTTTTTCGAATCAATTAAAGGATGTCTGCCTCTTCTGATGTCTAAAAGACCATCCATATTCATCTGCGGCTCTTCTCCGTCCATAAGACGAGAAAGTTTTCCCTTCGCCATAATAAAATCCAGCTGCAGCAGCAGTTTCTGGTTATTTTTAATATCGTGATAATGCTCCGCCACCGCCTCTGAAAGTTCCTGCAGAATCTTCGCGATTTCAGCCTCTTCGGCAAGCTCCAGCTCCCGCAGTTCATTATTCAGATTAACGATAATCTGCGGCTCGATAAACAGCGTCGCCCCGGCCTTAGACTGATCGTGGACAATACCGGGGAATCTCCCCCTGTGCTCCTGCTTTACCGGAATTACATATCTGCCGTCACGCATGGTGACGATGAAATCCTGCAGGTAAGACCTGTTATCCTGTGAATTCAGAATCTGATTCAGTTTGTTTCTGATGGCATCATTCTGTCTTGCCATAGCTCTTCTGATGCTGCGCAGTTCAGAAGATGCATTGTCGCTCATCTCGTCCTCAGACAGAATACAGCGGTCAATATTGCCGGAAAGCCGCGGCATAGCCACAAGCAGCTCCGTCATAGAGCGCATCAGCGGCATAGGCGGCAGATCTCCCCCTTTCATAAAGGAAATGACCCTTTCCGCAATATTGATGTTGAAATGGACCTGAAGCAGCTGCTTCATAGTCATAGTGCCGCCTTTTCTTGCAAATTCAACGGAAGGAACGATATCATAAAGTCCCCCCGTCGGCAGCGGCCCTTTACACACAATAAGGTCAACCGCTTCCGTGGTTGACCTTAGTTCCTCTGAAATTACCCGTATATCCGTATACGGTAGCAGTTCCGATATGACCTTGCGGGTCATATCGGAGCCTGCCTGCTCCTTCAGAAGTGCAATAATTTTTTCGTACTCTAACACATTCAGTGCTTTTTCATTCATAATTATATCCTCTATCGATTATTCTTCAGTTTTTCAAGTTCGCTTTTAAGCTGAATATTCTCCATCTGTAAATCGAAAAAGGAATTCTCGTACTCGGTGCATCTGGACTGCAGTTCCTTGAAGCGTTCATCGCTTTCTTTCTTCTGGTTTTTCATATCCGCAATACTTTCCTTGTACTGTGCGAAGTTTTTCTTTGCGTCTTCCCACATTTTCAGATAGTATTTCGAATCATTTTCCATCTGCTGTCTTGCAATTCGAAGCTGTTCCGCCTCTTTTACTGCTTCAAAGTATTCTTCTGCAATATTTACGGCAGAAAGAATACCGATGCTGCCCTGTCCGGCATCGCCGGCAACTCTGCTGATTAAACGCATTTTATTATCCACATACTCAGCAATTCTTATGATTTCTTCTTCAGACTTATCGCCTGCAATAGTAAATTCCTGTCCGTAAATTTTTACAGTTACTCTGCTGTCCATAATGTTTCCTCTTTAGTTATCTCGTACAATCGCGTTAAACTTTTCTTTCAATGCTTCGATGATTCCTGCGTGTACTGCGTCTGTTTCTTCGTCGGTCAAAGTTCTGTCATCGTGTCTGTAAGTCAGGCTGAAGGCTACGCTCTTCTTACCTTCGGAAACCTGCTGGCCTCTGTAGACATCGAAGAGTTTTACGCTGTCCAGAATTTCAGTTCCCGCAGAACGAATAACCGCTTCCATATCGCCTACCTGCACATCTTCATCCACAAGCAGAGCCATATCTCTTGATGTGGAAGGATATTTCGGCAGCTGACGATACTGAATTTCCTTATCGGAAAGCTCTGTAATCAAATCGAAGAACAGTTCGCACGCATAAGCGCGAGTACCGATTCCGTAATTTTCGCTTACATCCGGGTGAATTTCTCCCATAATGCCCAGTTCCGCATCTTCACCGTTCAAATCTCTTGTTACAATGCGGGCGCATCTGCCCGGGTGATATACTCTGTACTCTGATTCTGCGACAAATCTCACATCTTTGATGCCCAGTCTTTCCAGCAGGATTTCCACCATACCCTTCAGGGTGAAGAAATCCTCATCTTTGCCGTAAAGTCCGATGGAAAGGTTATAGGATTCCAGCGGAAGAGCTTTGTCGTCTATCAGATTGTTCATATAGGTCAGACCGATTTCATAAGCTCTGACCTTTTCTACATTTCTTGCATAGTTTCTGCCGAGAACCTCCAGCATGCCCGGTGTCAGCAGGGTTCTCATAGCAGAAGTTTCTTCTCCCATCGGATTGATGATTCTGACAAGATTTCTCTCCCATGAATCTTCTTCAATTCCGATTCCGTCCAGAATTCGATCGTTGGAGAAGGAGTAAGTCTTGATTTCGTTTACACCCATAGCGCACAGAAGATCGGATGCCAAGGCTCTCATCTGCCAGCTGTCCGACATATTGCCGACAGTGTCCGCATTCGGCAGTGTCATCGGCAGATTATCAAAACCGTAAAGTCTTGCAACTTCTTCCACGCAGTCGATTTCTTCTTTCATATCCTGGCGGACAGTCGGCGGCGTTACCAGCATAGTGTCGCCTTCGCCTTCCACCTTCATATCCAGTCTTTCAAAATAGGATACCATTTCTTCTCTGGAGATATCGGTACCCAGCACTTTATTAACCTTGCTGACTCTGCATTTAATTGTCTCCGGCATTTCAGGATTGTGGTATACATCCACACTGCCGTTTAACACTTTGCCGCAGCCCAGTATCTCAACCAGCTTGCACACTCTGTCCGCTGCGGTTTCACAGAGATTCGGATCGAGACCTCTTTCGTATCTTGCCGCAGCTTCAGTCTTTAAGCCCAGCTTTTTAATGGAACGGTGTACACAGGTTTTATCAAAGCAGGCGGATTCAATAACAACCGTATTGGTATCGTCTACGATTTCGGAATCCAAGCCGCCCATAATACCGGCAATACCGATCGGCTTTTCGGAGTCATTGATCATCAGTGTATCTGCATATACTTCTCTTTCCTGTCCGTCCAAAGTCGTGAATTTATCTCCGTCCTTTGCCATATCCACAACAATATGTCTTCCCGCAATGCTTCTGATATCAAATGCATGAAGAGGTTGGCCGTATTCCATCATAACAAAGTTGGTAATGTCTACCATATTGTTGATCGGTCTCATGCCTGCTGCCATCAGACGCTTCTGCAGCCACCAAGGTGACTGTTCAATCTTTACATCTTTGATGACTCTTGCGGTATAGCGTTTGCAGTTATCGTTTCTGACTTCTGCTGTGATGTAATCCGATGCGTTCTCATCGGTCTTTTCGCATTCTGTTTCCGGATAAGTAAACGGGGTTTCAAATACAGCGGAGGCTTCTTTTGCCATGCCTATCATACACAGGCAGTCCGGACGGTTCGGCGTAATGCAGAAATCCACTGCATAATCGTGAAGTCCCAGAGCCTTCGCAAAGTCTTCCCCAAGATGCGCATCCCAGTTTCCCGGCAGCATCCAGATACCGTCTTTGGAAACATACGGTGCGGTCTTGTCTTCAATACCCAGCTCCTGCGGTCCGCAGAGCATACCGTTTGAAGCAATGCCGCGAAGTTCGCCTGCGGTAATGATAACACCGTCTTCTGTCTTCGGCTGTCCGTGAAGCGGTCCCGGAATATGCGCGCCGTCCAAAGCTACCGGCACATAACCGCCTTCATATACATTAGTTGCTCCGGTTACAATCTGAACGGTCTCTTCCTTTCCGACATTCAGCTGACATACCACTAGCTTGTCCGCCTGAGGATGCTTTTCTATCTTTTCAATTCTGCCTACAACAACCCCTTCAATTCCTGCACCCAATTCTTCGCAGGTCTCCATATCGGACCCCGACATAATCATACGGTCACAGAACTCGGATACAGGCACCTTGACATCTGTATAATCCTTTAACCAATTTAATGAAACTAACATTATATCTAAACCTTATTCCTTTCCTTATTTGAACTGTTCAATGAAACGCATATCGTTTTCATACAGAAGACGGATATCATCGATTCCGTATTTCAGCATGGCGATTCTTTCCACACCCATACCTACGGCAAAACCGGTATATTTTTCGGTATCGATGCCTCCTGCCTGATGTACATGCGGGTGTGTCATACCGCAGCCTAAAATTTCAATCCAGCCGCTGCCTTTGCATACAGGGCAGCCCTTGCCGCCGCATTTGAAGCAGGACACATCCATCTCTGCGCTCGGTTCTGTAAACGGGAAATGACTCGGACGGAATTTGGTTCTGGTTTCCGGTCCGAACAGTTTCTTTGCCATATGGTCCAAAGACCCCTTCAGGTCGCCCATGGTGATATCTTCTCCGATCACCATCATTTCAATCTGGTGGAAAGTCGGTGAATGGGTCGCATCCGGCGTATCCACTCTGTAGCATCTTCCCGGAATCAGCACCTTGTACGGAAGCGGAAGCTCCTTTTCAGCTCTGATTTCGGCAGAAGATGTATGAGGTCTTAACACCACATCATCGCTGATATAAAATGTATCGGTCAAATCTCTTGCCGGATGATTCTCCGGAGAGTTCAGTGCATCAAAAGTGTTGTAGACAGTATCGATGTCCGGTCCTTCGTAAACGGTGTATCCCATGGAGCGAAAAATCTCTACAACTTCATTGATGGTCTGCGTAATCGGATGTTTCACACCCACGGAGATGCTTCTTCCCGGCTCGGTTACATCGATTTTTTCAGCCGCAAATTTAGCCGCTTTGGCTTTTTCGCTGATTTCGGAAACCTTCGCAGAAAGCAACTGCCCGAATTCAGCCTTTACTTTATTTGCTGCCATACCCAGAGTTTTCTTTTCCTCAGGAGGCAGTTTTCCCATAGAGCGAAGAATTTCCGTAAGCTGCCCCTTCTTTCCCAAAACTCTGATTCTGATTTCTTCTGTTTCCGCCAGAGTCTGCGCTTCCGCCAGCTGCGCTTTTGCTTCCTCCAGCACTTTGCTAAGTTTTTCCTGCATTTTGCTAAACCTCACTTATCAAAATTTGTATTCTCGTATATGATATGATTTTTTACCGTTTTCTCTGTGCCTCGTACATCAGAATGCCTGCGGCAACAGAAGCATTGAGAGATTCCAGTTTTCCCTCCATCGGTATTTTAACTCTGACATCCGCCGTTTCTATCAGCTCCCGTGATACCCCGCGGCCTTCGTTGCCGATGACAAGCGCAGTATCGGACGACAAATCGGTGTCAAAATAGTAGTTGTCGGTATCAAGGCAGGTAACGGCAAGGCGTTTGCCTAAATCCCGCACCAGCCCGCAAAGCTCCCTATTATCCTCGACCTTGATAATAGGGATTCTAAAGACTGATCCTGCCGCCGCACGAATGGTTTTCGGAGCATAAACATCTCCTGTTCCCCGCAGACAGACTACTGCCGCGTAACCTGCTCCCTCGGCGGTTCTGATGATGGTGCCGATATTGCCCGGGTCCTGCAGCCTGTCAAGAACCGCAAGATTCTTTCCCGGTCCGCACAGACGCTTCACCGCTTGCCTGTCATAAATACGCCTCTTCATCACAGCGATAATGCCCTGACTGGTTTCCGTCTGCGCAATCTTATCAAACAGTTCGGCTTCCATTATGTAGATATTCTCTCCGGAAAGCCCCCCGCAGTCAGCACCCTCACGAAGCACTGCATACATCATTTCAGAAGCAGGCGCCTCGCCGATGAGATTATATCCTTCAATCAGATAAAGTCCCTGCTGATCGCGGTACTTTTTCTGAGAAAGTTTCCTGCACTCTTTGTATATTCTGTTGTCTCTGGAACGAATTTCTTTTATCATTTATGTATTTGAAATATCCTTTGACTAAAATCACGAAAAAGCCGGTCACGAAATATGCCGGCTTTCAACTCACGCGTTTCTATTTTCTGTTCAAAAATGAAGGTATGTCTCCAAATCTGGAATTGCTTGCATCTTCATCTCTGGTTTCTTCAAAAATCTCTCCTAAAGTGACACTTCTGCCTGTCAGGCCGTCTTCTGTCACCACTTCCTGAGGTTTCCTGCCGAAATTGCTGTAGTTTAAAGGAACGGAATCCAGTCCCTCGCCGAAGCCTGTTGCAATCACTGTAATTGCAATCTCATCATTCATTTCTTCGCTGACAGCAGCACCAAAGATCAGAATAGCTTCTCTGTCCGCCTGCTCCTCAACCATACTTGCAATTTCATTAACTTCCAGCATACCCAGATCATATCCGCCGGATACATACAGGAGAATTGCTCTTGCACCGGAAATGGTTGTTTCAAGCAGCGGGCTTTCGATTGCGGCTGTAACCGCCTCTTTGGCTCTGTTGTCTCCCTTGCCGTGTCCGACACCCATGTGCGCAATTCCTCTGTCTGTCATAACGCTCTTGACATCGGCAAAGTCCACATTGATCAGCGCAAAATCGGAAATCAAATCCGAAATCCCCTGTACACCCTGTCTCAGAATGTCGTCAGCCATGGTAAAGGCCTGCAGCATGGAGGTATTCTTCTCACAGTTCTGCAAAAGTTTATCATTAGGTACGACTACAAGAGAGTCCACATATTTCTTCAGAAAGCTCAGTCCAAGCTCCGCCTGGTCTTTTCTCTTCTTGCCTTCAAAAGAAAACGGCTTGGTTACAACACCTACAGTCAAAATCCCCAGGTCTTTGGAAGCTTTGGCAATAATCGGCGCCGCACCTGTTCCCGTACCGCCGCCCATGCCGGCAGTAATGAACACCATATCGGACCCTTCCAGTAAATCTGTTATTTCATCAAGTGTCTCTTCCGCAGAGCGCTGTCCTACTTCCGGATTTCCGCCTGCGCCCAGACCTCTTGTCAGTTTCTCTCCAATCTGAATTTTAGTTTCGGCTTTACATCTATTCAGAGCCTGTTTATCCGTATTTACGGCAATAAACTGTACTCCCTTCAACTCGGCTTCCATCATCCGGTTTACTGCGTTGCAGCCGCCGCCGCCGACGCCGATTACCTTGATGACCGCCGCATTATCTTGACCTGTCTCAAATTGCAACATCGATAAATTGCCTCCTTGCATCCCATAATATATTACATTCTATCACACAATTTCATTCTTTGCACCATTTTTTTATTCAAATTCCGGCGAAAACGGCATATAATTATGGTCTCCCAAATGGATTGTACCGCGAGTTGTGTCGTTTTTTAAAAGATTATTGACAACTTTCTGCAGATTGCCGCTTTCAATGGCGTTCTGAATCTGTTTTGCCGTACCCTTCACAACCAGTGTGTCGTAAATATATGCCCGGAGTACAATGCCGGAAACATCAATTTTTTTGAAATAAATATCACCGTCCGTCATAGCGTCAAGCGTATTCAGCGTAGTCGCTAAAGTCGCTTTTTCTTCGGCTTCCAGCTTTTCCCCCACATTCATTCTGCTCACAGTCAGCCCTGTCAAAAGACTCACTTTAGGGTCCACCGTACTTTTTCTCAGTACAACGCCGTCCTTATCGATCACAATGTAAGAATCACCATAGACTACAGCAGCCGTCTGTCTGCGCTCTTTTACCTCGATGGAAATACCCGAAGGCAGTTTTCGTCTGACCTTAACCTCCGCAAAATACGGATCTTTCATCAGGTTGTCTTCAATCTTCCCTATGTCTGTATCCCAGAAAATATTTTCTCCTGTTTTTACAAGACCCAGATTGATAACTTCCTTATCGCTGTAGTACCGGTTTCCCGTAACCTCAATATTTTTGACATCAAAAATCCCGGATGCCAGAAAAAGAAAAATTGCGGCAGCCGCCCCGGCAAGAATCAGGAATCTTGCCATATAGTTTTTCTTTTTTCTGACTTTCTTAGTTCTGTCTATCTCCCGAAATTCAATATCCTCATATTGTTCATCGTAATGTTCACTCATATTTTTTTATCTCCGAATAAATCAGTTCCGTGGCAGAAAGAGGCGCGCATGCTTTGCTGGCGCGGCTCATCTTTTCCAGAATTTCAGGATTATTTTTAAGCCGCATCACTTCTGCCAGAAGACCTTCCGGATTCAGATCTTTTTCTTCGATCAGTACTGCGCCGCCCCGGTCAGCAACGGATTTTGCATTAAAAAACTGGTGATTTCCCGTTACATTGGGCGACGGAATCAGAATAGATGCTTTTCCGCATACTGTAGTCTCCGCAACAGACAAAGCTCCCGCCCGGCTGATGATAAGATCTGCCGCGCCCAGATAGCTTTCCATATCGTTGATATACGATTTCACTCTGATATTATCCCTGATTTCGATTCCTCTGCTCTCTGCTTTTTCAAGAACCTCGTCATAATACTGACTTCCTGTTCCAAAGATGAAGCTTACTCCGTCGTGTCCGTTAACCGCTTCCATCAATTCAAAAGCTACTTCGTTGATTTTTTCTGCACCTTGGCTTCCGCCAAAAGAAAATACAGTAAAATCATTCTGCGGGATTCCCAGTTTTTCCCGCGCCGCGATTTTGTCAATATCGTAAAACCGTCTGCGGACCGGGTTTCCGACTACAATATGTTTCTCCGGCTGATGAAAATAATGACTGGCTTCCGGAAATCCCAGAAACACTTTGTCCGCAAATTTCTCCAAAGTCTTATTGGCTACTCCCGGAAAAGCATTCTGCTCGTGGAGATAACATTTTGCGCCGTACTTATGTCCCGCATACATAACCGGTACGCAGACAAACCCTCCCGTACCGATTACTGCATCCGGTTTGAATTTCTTCATAATTTTATACGCCTGTCTGATTCCCCGCATAGTAGAAAATCCGGTATCAAAAATTTTCAGGATATTGCGCCGATCCAGCCATTTTGCCGAAACCAGCTCCATCGGATACCCTGTCTGCGGTACAATGTCTTTTTCCAGACCGATATCATTGCCGATATAGAGAATTTCCGACTCCGGTTCTTTTTCTTTTATTTTATCCGCGATAGCTATGGCAGGATAAATATGTCCGCCGCTGCCGCCGCCTGTTACAATGACTCTCATATTCTAAACCTCCGCTTTACTGTCGTTTCTCCTTTTTCTCCGTTCTTCTGCCGCCGCTCTGCTTGGAGACATTAAGCACAATTCCCGCGCATCCCATAAAAATCCACAGAGAATTTCCGCCGTAGCTGACAAAAGGCAAAGAAACACCTGTAGGCGGCATAGACGAAGTTACAACCGCAACATTCAAAATAACCTGCAGTCCGATCATAACGGTAATGCCCCCTGTCAGAAGCATACCGAAACGATCCGGCGCATTGATGCACACATGAAAACATCTCCAGATCAGAACCCCGTACAAAGCCATCAGAAGCAGCAGTCCGATCAGCCCCAGCTCTTCCCCGATAATCGCAAGGATTACATCGTTTTGCGGCTCCGGAAGATACAGGTTTTTCTGTATACTCTTTCCGAGTCCCAGTCCGAACAGACCTCCCGATCCCAAAGCCAGAAGCGACTGCACAACCTGATATCCGTCTCCCTGAGCATCGGCAAAAGGGTCCATAAAAGAAGTCAGACGCTTGGACCAGTGCTCCATACCCAGATTATCGCCCAGCAGGGCAAGGGTCAGCATGGCACCGCCGCCTACAGCACCCACACCGATGACATACTTCCACTCAAGACCCGCAATAAACATAATGCCTGCAATAATTCCGCAGACCGTAATAGCGGTGGAAAGATTCGGCTGCAGAATAATCAGACCCGCCACCGCTGCCATCAGCACAATCAGCGGAAAAATACCCCTGCGGAAAGAAAGAATCCGCTTCGGGTCAGAGGCCAGAAAGGCGGCTGTAAATACGATTACCGCAACCTTTGCAAGCTCTCCGGGCATAATGGTAAACCCGACATAGATCGCACGGGTTGCGCCTCCTTCCGAAACACCCAAAGGTGTAAATACCAAAAACAGCAGAATCAGACTTCCGCCCAGAATCAAAATTGACAGTCTCCTGTATATATGATAATCCAGATGAGAACAGAACCACATAATGCCGAAGCCGATGACAGCGAATACACCCTGTTTGATCAGAAAGCTGTACGGCGTTCCGTTCTCATTGATAGATTTATAGTAGCTGGCGCTGAATACCATAACAACGCCGAAGATAACCAGCACGGTCACCATAGCTATAATCACAAAATCGCTTGTTCTTAAATTTCTTCTGGATTTTAAATTCAGTTTCATTATCTTTCTAACCTATTTACACAATTTTTGAAGTGTTCTCCCCTTTGTTCAAAGTTGGCATACATATCCCAGCTTGCGCAGGCCGGTGACAGAAGAACCGCATCACCTTTTTCTGCTGTTTCCGCTGCGGTGCGCACACATTCATCCATATCTCTGCAGTACACATAGTCGGTAAATCCTGCCCTCTTTGCCGCTTCCTCAATCATCGGCGCATCTCTGCCGAGCAGAATCATTTTCTTTACCTTTCCGGCAAAGCTCTGTATCAGTTCGTCAAAAACCTGACCTTTTCCATCGCCGCCGGCAATCAGAACAATCGGTTCTTTGACCGCGCGAACAGCAGTTACCGCCGCGTCGATATTAGTCCCCTTGGAATCATTGTAATACTTTACGCCGTCCACCGTACCGCAGTATTCCAGCCGGTGTTCAACCCCGGAAAATTCTGCAAGGGTTTTTCCGATTACAGCAGGCTCAACACCGGAAAAGAAAGCTACTGCCGCTGCGGCAAGGGCATTTTCCAGATTATGTTCCCCGATAATCTTCAAATCCTGCACTTTACATATTTCTATTATATCGCCGTTTTCCGTTTTAATGACAATACTGTCTCCCGCTTTATATGCGCCGAAGGAAAGCTCCTGTTTTCTGCTGAAAGGAACCACTTTTGCACGGCAGCTCTTTGCCAGCTTCATACATTCTTTATCATCACTGTTGATAACCAGATAATCGCCCTCTGTCTGATTTGCAAAAATTTTCGCCTTCGCTTCTTCGTAAGCCTTCATCGTATGGTGTCTGTTCAGATGATCCGGGCTCAGATTCAGAATAGCCGAAACCTGCGGTTTGAAATATCTGGTGGTTTCCAGCTGAAAGCTGCTGGTTTCCGTTACGAGCCAGGCGTCTTCTTCCGCGTCTAAAGAAGCGGAGATTACTGCTACGCCGATGTTTCCCACCACATAAGTCTTTCTCTTTGCCGCTTTAAAAATTTCGCCCACCAGGGTAGTCGTTGTGGTCTTTCCGTTGGTTCCCGTAATAGCAGCATATCTGCCCTTTCCGATGCGGTATGCGATTTCAAGCTCACCGATAATCTCCACACCCTTTTCTTGCGCCTCTTTAATAAAAGGCAGCTCCGGACTTACCCCCGGACTTAAAATCATCATATCATAAATCCCGATATCGCAAGGCACCCGGTCAAAATAGCAGCTGACGCCTCTGCCCTTCAGAAAAGTTACAAGCTGCGGGTCCACATCGTCTTCTCTTTTTGAATCCTGTACGGAAACTTCCGCACCGAGTCTTACCATAGCCTGACAGGCGGCAATCCCTGATTTGCCAAGACCCACAACCAGTATTTTCTTATCCTTGATATTCTCTAAATTCGCATTCATATCTCTACCCTCTTAAATGATATAAAATTTAACCGTTACAACGCTACAGATTGATTACCAGATACGCAAGTCCGCAGCAAAGCAGCGCCACAAACCAGAACATAGCAACCACATGTTTTTCTTTCATACCGCACATTTCAAAATGATGGTGAAGCGGGGCCATTTTGAAGAATCTCTTTCCGCCGGTAGCCTTAAAATAAACCACCTGAATAATTACGGAAAGTGCTTCCAGAACATAAATCAGTCCCGCAATCGGCAGCAGAAATTCCATTTTCATAATAATCGCCGCGCTGGCAAGGGCTCCGCCAAGAGCCATGGAACCGGTATCTCCCATAAACAGCTTTGCCGGATATTTGTTGAATACCAGAAATCCCAGACATGCGCCGGTCAGCGCAACACAGAATACACTGGCGGAATTATGTCCGTACTGCATCGCTGTAATCGCAAAGAAAAATGCCACCAGAGCCGTAACACCGGAGGACAGGCCGTCAAGACCGTCGGTCAGATTTACGGCATTTGCCATAGCAACCACCACAAAAATTACGAAAGGAATATAAAACCACCCAAAGTCCACATATTCATCGATAAACGGAATCCATACTTCTGTGCCGTAACCGGAAAACTTTGCCATATAAACAGCCAAAGCCGCCGCGAACAGAATCTGCAGCACCAGCTTCTGCCAAGCCCGAAGACCCAGATTGT
Organism: uncultured Eubacterium sp.; assembly: GCA_937894585.1. GTDB lineage: Bacteria > Bacillota > Clostridia > Peptostreptococcales > Anaerovoracaceae > Senimuribacter. The sequence goes on along the minus strand of CALBGO010000131.1, from coordinate 33,373 downwards.
GTTTCTTTGCAACTTTGATGTAATCGTCGAAAAAACCGATCAGCCCGAAAAGCAAAGTTACCGTAAGCATAATATAAGTATCTGTTGAAATAAAGCCTCCGATAAAAGTCATCAGACTGAGCGCCAGAAAAATAGCGATACCTCCCATGGTCGGCGTACCTTCCTTGGAAAGATGGGACTGTGGTCCCTCCTCTCTGATGAACTGCCGGAACTGTCTGTGTTTCAGAATCGGAAGTTCAATTGATGTTAATATAATAGATGCCATAATGGATAATGCTGTCAGCGCAAGTAGTTGAAAAATCTGCATATCTGTTACTCCTGTTCCTTCAAAATTTTATCTGCGACCAGTTCCATCTCCATCGTTCTGGAACCTTTTACCAAAACTGTATCACCATCTTTTAATAGTTCTCCGATCACTTCACACAGCGCTTCTTTCGTTTCAAAATGCCTGATTTCCGTTCTCAGCGCACCGTTATCTGCCGCAGCTTCTTCATTTTGCTTTTCTGCGCCGCGGGCAATATCAAAAGCTTTATCACCTGCAGTGATCAGAATTTCCACGCCCTGCAAAACCACATAAGCGCCGATCTCTTCATGGTATTTCGAAGATTCGTCACCCAGCTCATTCATACCGCCGAGTATGGCGATTTTTCGTTTTCCCTCTGTATGCATCAGTGTATCTACTGCCGATTTCATCGAATCCGGCGCGGCATTGTAGGTGTCGTCAATCACCTTGATTCCGCCCGCCGTTTTAACAGTCAGTCTCTTTCCCGTCAGCTTTATAGCCGAAAGTCCCCGTTTAGCTTCTTCAACGCTGACCCCCAGGCAATTTGCCGCCGCAATGGCAAGAGCCGAATTCAAAGCATTGTGCGCCCCCGGGATTCCCAGAGAAATCTCATGGATTCCGCTGCCAGTTTTCAGCTTGTACGAAATACCGTCTGCACCGAAATCTTCGATATCGAAAATCTGCCAGTCACAGTCTTTGCCCGTACCGCTGCGGACCAGCCGGTATTCCCCCGAACTTTCAATGCCTGCCAGCATATCGTTATCACCGTTAATCACCAGTGTGTTTTCAGGACCGAAAAAGTCGGTAATTTCCATCTTAGCCTTCAGGATTCCTTCCCGGCTTCCCAGATTCTCAATGTGGGAAACACCTACATTGGTTATTATTCCAATATCCGGTCTGATTATATCCGCCAGTCTGTGAATTTCTCCGAAATGATCCATACCGACTTCCAGTACAGCCGCTTCCATAGAATCATCAAAAGAGAAAATCGTCAGAGGAACGCCGATATCATTGTTAAAATTACCCAAGGCAGTACCTGTAACATATTTTTCCTTCAATATACAATAAACCATATCTCTGGTACTGGTCTTTCCCACACTGCCTGTCACCGCAATTGTTTTCAGATGCAGACCTTCAAGATACCATGCGGAAAGCCTCTGCAGCGCCTTTGTAGTATCATCCACCAGAATTGCCGCGGCGTTTCCCGTATCTGTATTCTCTTCGGAAATCAAAAGGGCTGTGCAGTCTTTTTCAAGAACCTGAGGAATAAATTTGTGCGCATCGTGGACTTCCCCCACAATCGGAACAAACAAATCCCCCGGTCCTGCTTTTCTGGAATCCGTGCAGACATTCAGTATTTCCTGCGTTTCTTCCCCCGAAAGGATTCTTCCTTTCGTGGCTTTTTCAATTTCTCCTAAAGTTATTCTGTTCATTTTTCACCTTTTCTATCGATGACAAAACCTCCGCTCTGTCGTCAAAGTATATCTTTTTATCACCTATCAGCTGATATATTTCGTGGCCCTTTCCGGCAATCACCGCAATTTCTCCGCAGGTGCAGTGAGAAACACACCAGTCGATTGCCCGTCTCCTGTCCGGAATCACTGCAAATTCACGAGCCCGCTCAATCAGAACCAAAGCGATATCCCTGATAATGTTTTCAGGCGGTTCTGCTCTCGGATTATCTGAAGTAATCACCGTAAAATCCGCATACTCTGCCGCCGCCTGCGCCATTTTGATGCGCCGCGCGGGATCTCTCTGTCCGCCGCATCCGAAAATACAGGTGAGGCGGGCCGGATTATATTCTCTGAGGGAAGAAAGAAGACGGGAAAGCGCCATTCCGTTATGGGCATAATCCACCATAATCATCTTTCCCTGCCCTGCCGAAAATATTTCCTGTCTTCCCGGAATCGAAACAGTCCGAAGACCTTCCGAAACCGCATCATCGGAAATCCCAAGTTCTCTGCAGACCGCAGCACATGCAGCCGCATTACTGCAGGAAAAAAGTCCGGCAGAACCGACAGCCAATTTTATATTATAACTTCCTTTCAAAACAAATTCCATACCCAGTTTCCCGGGCAGCTTCACATATTCGGGATTTTCTATACGGAAATCACATCCTTTGGAAAATCCGTAAGAAACAGTCTGTGCGGTACAGCCGGAAAGAACAAGTCTTCTGTTCGGGTCGTCTCCGTTCACAACGGCTTTTCTGCACTGCGTAAACAGCTTCCCTTTACAAGCCGCATATTCGGCAAAATCCTCGTGTTCTCCGGCACCGATGTGATCTTCTTCCAAATTGGTAAATACCGCTATATCGAAGAAAATCCCGTCAGTTTTGGAAAGCTTCAAAGCCTGCGAAGATACCTCAATAACAGCAGCCCTGCATCCCGCCTCCGCCATTTCCCGAAGATACCTGTGAATTTCGGGCGGCTCCGGCGTGGTACGGTCACTTTCCAATTTTCTTGCTCCTGTATCGACATACACGGTTCCGATCAGACCGCATTTTATTCCCGCAGCTGCAAGGACTGACTGTATCATAAAACAGGTGCTGGTTTTTCCCTTTGTGCCCGTCACTCCGATAATCGTCATCTCCTCTGCGGGAAATCCGTAAAAAGCAGCCGATACAGCCGCAAGAGCCTTTCTGGTATCGGGAACTCTTATAACTGCCGGTCGCAAGTCTTTCCCCTGCCGCAGAGACAGCTTCCCCTCCGGTTCCGCACCTTTTGCATCTTCTTCCGATTTGCCGTCGTTTCCCCTGCAGCAAGCCGGCAGCTGCACCGGCTTTTCGCAGAGAACCGCAGCCGCGCCCCGCGCCGCCGCTTCCTCCGCAAAATGATGTCCGTCCGCGCAAACACCTCTGATGCAGGCAAACAGGCTTCCGCTGCCTGCCTGCCCACTGTGATATACAATGTCTGTAATACGGCAGTCGGAAGCACCTTCCGGCATACCGCAGCCGCTGCTTTCAAGCAGCTTTGAAAGTTTCAATTTCTAATCCACTCGATTCTGTATTCCGTCTATTCTCTGTACAAGTATACCTTTCCGCCTTTTTTCATTCGTTTTCCGGCTTTCGGATACTGGTCCACCACTCTGAAGTCCTTCTTTGATGAAGTCTTCGGCGTGACTTTATACTCAAGACTGTAGCTTCCCAAAATTCCGATGGCGTCGCTGTAGCTCTTTCCTGTTACATCGGGTACATAAACATACTCCGATTTCAGTTCCTTTTCTTCTTCCTCGGTATATTTCGGATTGATACCTAAATACGGCAGTGCATTTTCCATAAAATCTTTAGCCACCGGCGCAGCCGTACTGCTTCCGAACTGGACGCCCTGCGGACTGTCTACTACAACCAGTACCACAAATTCAGGATCATCCATCGGCGCCATACCGATAAACGAAGACCATGTATCGCTGCCGTAACCTCCGGTTTCGTCAGGTTTATCTGCAGTTCCCGTTTTACCGCCGATTCGGTAGCCGGCAATCTTGGCATTGCCGCCGCCCCCTTCAGAAACCACATATTCCATAATTTCCTTCATCTCTTCGGCGGTCTTTTTGGAAATGACTTTCCGGATTTCTTTGGTTTCAAAAGTCTTGACTGTATCTCCCTTTGAATCGGTCAGCTCCTTTACAACCCTCGGCTGCATCAGCACCCCGTCGTTTCCGATGGCGCAGACGGCTGTAACAAGCTGAATCGGCGTAATTGCAACACCCTGCCCGTAAGACATCGTTGCAAGTTCTACAGGACCGATGTTTTCTTTTGCGGAGAGAATCGCACTGCCTTCACCGGGCAAATCGATTCCCGTCTTGCTGTCTGCCGTAATGCCAAACATCTCCAGATAGTCATAGTAAGTATCTTCTCCCAGTGCAAGCCCCAACTGAATCTGCACCGGATTACAAGAATTTCCCACAGCTTCCTTCAGCGTTTCCGTGCCGTGAGGCACAGGACTCCAGCAGTGAAGGGTCACATTGGTTCCGGGAACTTTATACCCCACATTGCAGGTATACGTGTGATTCAGGGAAGTCACCCCTTCTTCCAGTGCAGAAGAAGTCGTAACCAGCTTAAATGTTGAGCCGGGCTCATAAGTGTCACTGATCATCGGATTTCTCCACATCTTGTTCAGATAATCAGTCTGTTCCTTGTCTGACAGTTTTTCAAAAGCCGCCTTTTCGGTCTTTTTGTCAGGCTCCAACGGATGATTGGGATCAAATCCCGGATTGGACGCCATTGCCAGTATATCTCCTGTTTTCGGGTCCATAACAAGACACAGAATGCTTTTCGCCTTAGTCTCCTTCATACCATCGGCAATGGCATTCTCCGCATAGTGCTGCAGAACTTCATCTACCGTCAGCACCACATTCAGTCCGTCTTCCGCCTGATAATATTTTTCTTCTCCGTAAGAAAGTGTATTTCCGTTAAGATCGGTATTTTTAATCCACCGTCCCGCAACGCCGCTTAAGTATTCGTCGTACTGAAGTTCCACACCCGATCTTCCCTCGTTGTCATCGTTGACACTTCCCAGAAGCTGAGATGCGAAATTGCCGAGAGGATAATACCTTTTGGTATTTTCCGCGATATCTACACCCGTTATCTCCAGTTTTTTTACTTTTTCCGCTTCGTCTTTGCTTAGATATTTAGCGATTTTTATCAGTGCCTGATCCTTCGTCAGTTTTTCTTCGATTTCTCCGGCATCCATTTTAAGAACAACAGCCAATCTGCTGCTGACTTCCTGCAGCTTGCTTCCCGTCGCATACGTCTCCTTAATCTGCGCCGGCCGCGCCCAAACTGTATAACATGCGGCGCTGGTCGCAAGTTCTTCTCCGTTGCGGTCGTAAATGGAACCTCTCTTAGCCTCCAGCGGAATATCGCTGGTCTGCTGATTGGTTGCCATTTCACTGTATTCTTCAGCCTTTACCACCTGAATCCATGCAAGTCTGAATGATAAAAGAAGCATCAGCCCGATCAAGATTCCGAAAGTAATTATAATTCTTTTTTTATTTCTGCCGCTTATCTTAGCCATTATTACCCCTTGCTCCAAAAGAAAAAATGCCAGACATATGGTTTTATTGAATTGTCCGGCTGTTCTCTTTCTATGAAATTATTTCAAAACAGTATATGTTTTTCCAATCAGTTATATACCTGTTTCCTGATTTCCATGGCAAAATTCCCGGAAGGCGCATCTGCATCGGAAACATAAACACATTCTCCCTCAGCCGGATATACCATTCCCAGTTTGCCTGTTGCAATCTTTTCAATATGTTCGATGTTGTTGGCGCTTTTTATTTTCACATTCAGTGTGTCGATTTCTCCCTGAAGTGTTTCATTTGCCGTCATCAATGTATTGTTCTCCACCTTCAGTTCCGCCGCATACGCGGTCACCACTACCATAATAATACAAATCAGACCGATTACTGCGGCACCCGTCAGTATTCTCTTCTTGTCCTGTTTTTTCATTCAAATACCTCTTTATATTTTCTCGCATACGCGAAGTTTCGCGCTTCTTGCTCTCGGATTGTTTAAAAGCTCATCTTCTCCCGGCAAAATCGGTTTTCCCGATATTTTTACAATGTCTGCCTTTTTTCCGCACACACATACAGGAAATTCCGGCGGACAGGTACACGGATTGGCCCGCTTGGCAATGGTTTCTTTCACGATCCGGTCTTCCAAAGAATGAAAAGAAATCACGCAAAGCCTGCCGCCCGGCGCAAGTACATCCATAAATTCTGTAAGAGCCCCGGTAAGCTGTCCCAGTTCATCGTTAACCTCGATACGAATTGCCTGGAAAGTTCTTTTTGCAGGGTGCGGTCCCTCTCTTCTTGCCTTTGCCGGAATCGCCGCCTTGATCAGATCTACAAGCTGTCCGGTTGTTTCTATCGGCCCGTCTTTTCTGCCGTTAACAATAAAAGAGGAGATACGGGATGCCCATTTTTCTTCTCCGTATTTTGAAATAATGCGGGTCAGATCTTTCTGACTGTAATGATTGACTACATCAAAGGCTGTAAAATTATCGTCCTGACTCATTCTCATATCCAAGGGAGCATCGTGCATATACGAAAATCCTCGTTGGGAATTGTCCAGTTGGAAGGATGATACCCCTAAATCCAGCAGCGCGCCGTCAATAGAATCTGTATCAAGATCCCTCAGAACCTGTCTGATATCGGAATAATTGCTCTGCACAAAGTGCTTCCTGCATCGGAATTCTGCAAGATGCGTCTTCGCCGCCGCAAGTGCGTCTCTGTCACGGTCAATGCCGATCAAAGTGCCCTTTTCTGACAGACGGCGGCAGATTTCGGCGGAATGGCCTCCGCCTCCCAAAGTGCCGTCAACATAAACTCCGTCGGGCTTGATATTCAAATTTTCGATACATTCTTCCAACAGAACAGAAGTGTGTTTGAACTCCATTGCTTCCCCTAAAACTTATACTGCGCCAGTGACTCCGCAAATTCCTCGGAGTCCATTTTGTTTTCGTTATCCGGCGAATCCCAGACTTCTTTACTCCAGACTTCGATTTTGCGCATAGCGCCCATTGTCACCAGCTCTTTATCGATGCCTGCGTATTCCTTGAGTTCTGCCGGAATCACGATTCTTCCCTGTTTATCAAATTCACAGTCGACCGCGTTGGCGCAGAAGTGCCTGATAAAAGCTCTGACTTTCGGGTCGGATTCGGGTAGAGCTTCGATTTTATCCATCTGCTTCTCCCATTCTGCCATAGAATATATGTACAGACATTTATCCATTCCCTTTGTCAGCACACATCTGCCGCCAAGCTGATCTCTGTGCTTGGAGGGCACAATCATTCTGTTCTTGGTGTCTATGGAATTGTTATAAGTCCCCATGAACATAACGGTCCCTCCGAATCAGCGATAATAATCCAATGATGCTATTTTATTCCACTCCATTTTACACCACTTCCCCCCACTTTTCAAGTTTTTTACCCCACTTTTTCAAAAAACGCCTCCATTTTTCCGATGACATTTCCCACAGACGAAAAAAAAATAACAGCTGTACCATATCTTGTACAAACACTTTTTCTTTCACCCAAATATAGCTTTGTGCATAAGATAGTATCAGGCAGATGTATAGAAGGAGCAGACAGGTTCTGTCCCCATTCTGCCCATATTAAAACGAGAGGTAATGAAATATGAACAACATATCTACAGAATCTACGGTTTATCTGAATAAAATTTTTTCCGACATCCGCATCGGCTCCTGCCCACTGATGTCTTCACTGACCGCCGCATCCGAAAACTTTGATCAAACACTGTCCTTCTTTGACCCGCCCGCGCCGGAATCCGATCACTGCGGCTGTTCCTGCGGCTGTACCTGCACATGCGAAAGTGCCGCTCCCGGAACACATGAAAATCTCCGGTTCGTTATCGACAGCACAGAAGTCATTGTTTCTGACTTCAATCCCGCAGATCCGTCCTCTGTCACTGCCTGCAATGTGACCGCAGACGGAATTCCCGTTGACAGTCTGGAGTTTTTCAACGAGAGATATACTGCTTCCGCAAGCGAGCTGAACAGTAAAGTCAGCGACTGCGGCTGTATTGAGAAAGGACTTTCCACAAAAGTTTTCTTTATGATTGCAGGCGCGGGCCCATGGCGCGCAAAGCTGACGCTGATTCTCCGCGGAAGTGTCTTCGGAGCCGGCACCTGCCGGAAATTCAAACTGGTTATGACTACCAAGGATAATGTATTTGTCAACATTCCCGGCCAGGCTACATTCGCTTCCTCCGAGCTGTGTCTGCCATGTACGGCAGGCGGAATCGCGCCGATTATCAGCTTCTCCTTCGATGCAAACGCCACACTTCTGAATCCGTGCATATCCGTCGAATCCGCCTGCGGCGGCACTTGGAACTTCTCTGTAACAGGATGTCTGGTTGCAGAGCCGTTTGCCGATGTACAGGTCACACGCCAGACTCTGTTCCGCACCAATGCACAGAGTGTAAATGTTCCGTGTGACAATATAGAAAAATGCAGACAGACAAATCCGGTATGCGGAGAAAAAGATGATGACAGCAATGCGGTTTCCCTGCACAACAGATGCTGCGAAGAGAAAGACTCCAGCGGATGCGGTTCCTGCGGATGCGGCAGCAATACGAATTCTCAGAGCTGCGGATGCGGCCACAGCACTTCCTGCGGCACAGCTTCCTGCAGCTGCAGCGTAACCGGCACCTCTCACAGAGAGCAGGAAAACAAAAACCGCACGGCAGTCTGCCAGTTTAACGGCAGAAACGGCTGCAGCTTCTAAGCTGCGGAAAATTCCGGAAACAAAAATCCGCCGAAGATTTCCGCTTTATACCAATGTAAATCCTTCCTTTGCATAAAACAGCGCGGACCGATACCTCGAAAGCCTGACTTTCAAGGTATCGGTCCGCGCCGTTTTTACCCGCATATTTTACACTTTATATTTCATAAAACTTTATATACCGCTGCGGTTTTATTACCTCAGTTCCTGTTTTTTACTGTTTTTTCTCTTTCTTATCTTCCTTACAACAAAAATAGCGGTCAGTATCACCACTGCGAAAGCTGCGGCAATAATACCTGTAATCATAAAGAAAAACCGATTGGGCTGTTTCAGAAGATTTCCGATACTTCTGCTGCTGCAGAGTACCTTTCGTCCTTCCGGCTTCTCATATTTCTCAGTAAGTTCATCGGGAGAAATCTCCGACAGATAGCCTGCCAGCGCATACCACTCCTTCAGCTCTCTTCCGTCTTTCAGATAAATGATATGATCCTCATAATCCTCTATTTCATTGCCGTCTTTATCCTTCGGCACTACGGAGAGCAGTCCGTAGGACATAGAATTTACCGTACCCAGCATCTGAGCGGAATATAGATCCGCAACAACCCTGTAAAGCTTATCATCCTCCGGTTCCCGAACATTCCCGCCGGAATCCTTCACTTTAATATCATAGGTTCTGTTCAGAATCATCCTGTGAGGATTATAAGTATAATAAAGTCCGCTGCAGTAAAGTCTCGCAGGACTCATCAGCTCCGATACCGAAATATCGATTTCCGCAGCCAGCTTCAGCTCCTTTCCCGTCAGATACACACTGACCAGAGGATACCCTGCGATACCGTCTTTTCCCGTTCCCAGAGAAAGCGCATTAAATGCATCCGATACTGTAATTTCTCCCTTTTCAAAGGAGCCTCTGATGACCCCTGAAGGAGCAACTGCCAAAGAAACCGGTTCATAATCACTTCCTTCTGCTTCTTTCACTCCGTAAATATAGGAATCCGCAATCAGATTTCCCAAAGTATCTTCTCCCTGCTCTTCACCGAACTTTTCAATATCTGTAAATGCTACCGGATTATTGACAAGCACATCGTCCCAGGCGTATCCGTATTTTCCGAAGTAATGCCGATCAACCAGCGCCTTGAATTTTTCGGTTTCCGCCGCTATCGCAGCATCTTCACCGACAGATTCGTCAAGGGGCTTAAGACTGTATTCTCTCAATACATACTCTCCATTTTGCTTTTCAAAAGAAACGATTCCCAGATTTCTGTTGTACTGGCCGGCTGATACGACTACTGTATCATCAATTACGATAGGCTCATCCAAAACGGTATGGCTGTGCGCGCTTAAAATCATATCAATGCCTTCGACATTTTCCGCCAGAATTTCATCTTCGGAATCATCGGGATTGTCGCTGGTTCCGCCGTGAGAAAGACAGATGATTAAATCCGCCTTTTCATTCTCCTTAATCTTATCTACAATCTGCTGCGCAGTTTCTGCCGGATCCTTAAAGTAAGTACCGCTTTCCGGCGCATAGCTTGCCGCTTCTTTACCCATCATACCGAAAACCGCGATTTTCACACCGCCCCTTGTAAAAGTCAGATATTCCTGTTCGGCTCCGTAAGCCTTCAGCGCTTCTTCGAACCTTTCGGCATCTGCTTTCAGCTCTTTCTCCTCTAAAGTCGCCTTCCAGTCGATATTGGAAATTACCACAGCGGGAAGCTGATCTCCCGAAGCCGCGGCGCTCTGCAGCATCCGGCTAACGCCTTTAGAGCGATAATCAAATTCGTGATTTCCCAAAGTTGTCACATCGTATCCGACTTTCCCCATCATACGAAGCTCGCTTGCTTCTTTTTTAAAAATAGTCTGATAGGGTGTACCCATAGAAAAGTCACCGCCGTCCAGCACAAAAGTAGCCGGATTCTTCGACTTTTCTTCATCTATTACAGTCTTTATTCTGCTGAACTTTTCAAGATGGGAATGCATATCGTGAGTAAATACAATGGTGATTTTCTCTCTGTTTTTTCCGTCTTTCTTCTCCTGCCCGTCTGTATCCGCCCAGGAAATCCCGGAAAAAAGCGCGGTCAGCATCATTACGGCCACAGTCAGTGTCATTAAAAACTTTTTCAAATCTTCTCCCTCTTTTCTGTATCATTTTCGTTACCGCCCCAATGGGCTTCATTACAGCCGCCGTTTTTTCCTGGTGGCAAAATCTGTACGGAGCCGCATACGGCAGACAGCGAAGAAGCGTCAAAACATTTTAAGAGACACTCTTTTTTCGCTCTTGTCAGTTTCTTGATTGCAGCCTCTCTCTTCATAGCTTCTTCTTTTGTATCAAATTCTTCAAAATACACAAGACGCACAGGAAGCCTTGCTCTCGTATACTTTGCGCCTTTTCCGCTGTTATGCGCGCTTAGCCTTCCGGCAAGGTCCGTCGTCCAGCCTGTATAAAGACTGTCGTCTGCGCACCGCAGCATATAAGTAAAGTTCATAAGATTCTTCTCCTTTTTTTACAAATTCCAGTATACCATACATTTACAAAAATCACCTGTTATATTTTGTCCATGATCAGAAAAACTATAACCGTATCTACTTAAAAAGGAGGCTCTTTATGTACAGTATTTTTTTCGCCGCCGGTCTGTTTGCACTTCCGCTGCTGATATTTCGTGTAAAAACATGCCGCCGCGGTCTTCTGACAGGTCTTTTTATCTCCCTGTTTTTCTGGGGAAATCTCAATCCTCTTCTCTGTACGGTTTCTCTTTCCGCAGCTCTTTATCTGTATTTCTCAGAAGGACGCAGAAACCCTGTACAAAAAGAAAAGCTCTATGTACTGAACCCTTCCTTTCCGATGCTGGTATTTTTTATGACTGCCGTAACCTGTATTTTTTCTCTCCATCAGGTTATGTTCGAATACGGCGCTTATCTGACGCTGGACGAAAGAATTCTTTCGATCTGCCGCGCTTTAACCTTTCCGGCATGGCTGACAGGCTCTATCCTCTGCGGTCTTTACTGCGACAAAAAAGGGATCTACCGCATTGCCGCCACACTGACTCTGCTGACCGAAGCAGCAGTTCTTCTGGCATCTTTCGGCGCGCAGATCCCAGCTCTTTTTATCACCGGCTCCATACTTTTAGAGCTTTGCGTTTCTGCATTTTTCGTTCTGATACCACTGCTGACTTATGGCTTTCTCGGCAAGTATAACTTTTTCCGGCTCTATCCTCTGATGTGCCTGTTCTGTCTGATTCTGCTTTCTATCCTCAGATACGGGCAGAGAAAAATCGACACTTCCGTAAATCCGGCAGCCCCGCTGCTGACCCTGACTCTTCTTGCCTTTACCGCAGCCTGCTTTCTTTACACGGTCTGGAAAAAAAGATTTGTTATTGTCGCTCCTCTGCCGAAGAAGATTTAGCAAAAATAGACAAAAAGCAGAAAGAAAAAGTGCGCGGTTTTCCGCGCACTTTTATTACTTTACTTATATGTTATCCGTTTCAATAAAACTTATACTTTTCACAGAAGCCGCAAATTATTCTTCTCTGGCAGCCTGCTGTTTTTCAGAGATAAAATTCTCTTCACGGAAATCCGAAGACTCAAAACTTCCGGACTTCGGTCCGTACTCGGACAGAAGATTGAATACGAGTTTTCTGATCATAATATGTTTCTTGCCGTAATAAGGGTCTATTCCCACCTTGGTGTCTTCTGCAAAACAAATTTCTCTTCTGCTTACATAAGTTTTCTCATTTCCCGCAGAACAATTTTCCGCCGACAGTGAGGATGCCGTTCTCTGACAATTTCCTCCGCGAAGCTTCTTTCCGGGACATACACAAGTACATAAAGCTTTCTTGCTGCAGCTGGAACAAACTGTCTTTTTCAAAGCGGGATTTTTCATAAAACTGCAGCTTTTAAAGAGAAAATCCTGCTCCTCCGCCTGTAAGTCAGCAGTCGGCTTATTTTCGAAACTGTTTGCCCCGAAAAAATCAGAGGCCGAATCACTCTTTCCTTCGTAGCAGTAAAACTCCTTTGAGGAATTCAGTAAGGAGATTTCTCTGCCCTCCTCGCCTTCTTCATAAACGCGCGAAAACCGCAGCTTGATATACGCCTTTTCTCTGTATGTTTCCAGCAGCCTGATAATCTCTGACAAGTCTGTTTCCCGATCAGTAAAAGTATAATGAAAATGGTCGTCCTGATATCCGCGCTTCTGCCTAAACTGCCCGAAACGAATATCAAAGGTCTGAAGCATCTGCTTATAGACGCTGTCAAAGCAGAAAGTTCTCTGAACCTGACCGCCTTCTCCCGTAGACATTCTTTTGGTTTTTATGTAAAGGTCTGCTTTAATATACATCTGTGCTCTCCTAATTTTATCTGTGGTTACCTTGATACGCAAGGTTCACATTCTTAAAATACCGCGAACATTTTCTATCATACCACACTTTCGAACATTATTCTACTAAAATATTACTTTTGTCTGCTATATACTTTATTTAATTCATATAATCGGCAGAATTGCAGGTCTTTGCACCTATAGGGCAATTTGACCTTGCAGAAGCAGAATCGTTCTTTGTCATCTATTATTATGCCACAAGGCTTATCATACTCTAATTTTTTACCGTTGTAAAGTATAAAAAAGCGTGTAGGAACAAACTTTGTCCTGCACGCAGAATTCTTTATGAAAAAATGATGCCGGAAGGCTCGAACTTCCGTATTTTTCGTCGGGTCGTGTCAAAAGGAAATCTTATTCACCGGTTCTGTCTCCGCTGCTTTCTGAATTCAGGATTTTCTCGGAAGAATTCTTCAGCATCACACTCTCCTCAAAAGCCGATTTTTCCTGCCACTTTTCAGGCGCAACTTTCTTTTCCGAAAGCCTGTGTTTGACAAAGAGACGAAACAATGCATAAAGTACTGAACAGACAGGAATAAAAAGAATCATTCCGGCTACGCCCATCAGGTTGCCGCCGACAGTAATTGCAACGAGAACCCAGACAGAAGGAAGACCGACGGAATTTCCTACCACTTTCGGATAAACAAGATTTCCCTCAAGCTGCTGCAGCAGCAGGAACATAATCAGGAAAATCAGCGCCTTCAGCGGACTTACCAACAAAATCAGAAGAACACCGACCGCACAGCCGATAAAAGCGCCCACCATAGGTATCAGCGCCGTAAAAGCAATCAGCACTGCAATCAGCATCGCATAAGGCATTTTGAAAACCGTCATTGCCACGAAGAACATAAAGCCCAGGATACACGCCTCCAGACACTGCCCGGAAATAAACTTGGAAAAAGTTCTTGCCGTCAGACTCAGCACATAGAGAATTTTATCCGCCGTCCCTTCCGAAAACAGCGCATAGAGAATCTGCTTTCCCTGTCCCGCCAGTTTTTCCTTAGACATCAGCAGATAAACAGAGAACACAAAGCCGATAAAAAAGGATATTACCGCATTGATGATATTGTTTACCACACCCAGGCCGCTGTTCAATACCGAAGTCGCCGCATTCTGAAGGATAACCGACAGCTTCTGAATAATCTGTCCCCAATCCACCGACAGCTGCTGAAAAATTTCATCTGCATAAGAAAAATATTCCAGATTCTCCATCACCCAGTTCTGGGTCGCGCGAAAAGCAATCGGCAGCTGCGCGCCGATTACCATCAGCGTCTCACCGATCTGAGGAATTATAATATACATAGCAACCACAATAATCCCCACTACCAGAAGCAGTGTAAGGGTAAAGGAAATCAGACGTCTTCCTTTTCTCACTTTTTCGTTTCTGTGAAACAGCCAGAACTCAATCCGGCTCATCGGCACATTAATAATAAAGGCAATAGCTGCGCCGAGGATGAACGGAAAAATAATGTCGATCACCTTGCCCAGTACGCCAAGTACAGCACCCAGATTTTTAAACCCCAGATAAAACAGAATACAGGAAAAAGCCAGGATCAATAGTGTTTTTAAATTCTTTTTGTTCAGATCCAAATTACATATACCCCCTTTTCCGATTAAAACACCTGTAAATATGGTATATTCTAACACACCCCTTTTTCTTTGGCAAAGAGAAAATACAAAGAAGCGGACAAAAAGCAAAGGGGCGGACGAAACTTCTCTTCTCTGAGAAGGTCCGTCCGCCCCGCGTGTTCTCTTCTTACTATTTTCAGGACCCCATTCTGCAGCTTGTCTTTCGTTCCCGGTATCCGTCATTTTATTTATCCGGCACTTTAGGACCGGCTCCGCCGCAGGTTTTTCTTATCTTACCAGCTCGTAACCTGCGTCTGCGATAACTTTCGCAAACTCGTCCATAGAAATTTCTCTTTCGGCATGAACTTCCGCAGTTCCTGCGGAAAGGTTTACTTCCGCCAGTTTTACTCCCTCCATAGCGTTCAGTGCGTCGCTTGCATGCTTCTGACAATGCTGACACATCATACCTTTAATCACCAGTTCGTATTTCATATTTCCATTCCTTTCTTTTCTTTCCTCTCTGTTTTCTATCTTCACTGCTTCCGCAGAAACAGCTCTTTCCGCTTTCGAAACGCCTGCTTCTGTTCCGCTTTCCGCCTGCAGACGCTTTACCTTAAATCTGCGAAGCCGCAGAGCATTCAGTACCACGCACACGCTGGACAGACTCATCGCCGCTGCGCCGATCATCGGAGACAGCTTCAATCCGAACATCGGATACCAGATTCCCGCCGCTACCGGAATGCCTATCACATTATAGAAGAATGCCCAGAACAAATTTTCTTTAATATTGCGTATCACAGCTCTGGACAATTTTACAGCCGTAACCGCATCCATTAAATCGTTTCTCATCAGAACCGCATCGGCGCTTTCAATCGCCACATCCGTACCTGCTCCGATGGCAATTCCCACATCGGCTCTTGCAAGAGCCGGCGCATCATTGATTCCGTCTCCGATCATAGCAACCCGATGGCCTTCTTTCTTAAGCTCCGCAATCTTCTGTTCCTTATCTCCCGGCAAAACTTCCGCAACAACCTTTGGAATATGCAGCCGTTTGCGCAGCGCTTCCGCAGTTCTTTTATTGTCGCCGGTCAGCATCACCACATCGATTTTCATATCGGAAAAAGCCTTGATTGCCATACGGCTGGTTTCTTTTTCCACATCCGAAACCGCAATTACACCCAGCAGCTGTGTCTCACCTGCAAAAATCAGAGGCGTCTTTCCTTCGTCTGCAAAACGGTTCAAATCCTCTTCAATACCGGAAATTGCAAAACCGCTTTCCTCCATCATCAGTCGATTCCCCGCAAAGCAGAGTCTGTCTCCGATACGGCCCTTTACACCTCTTCCGAACACTGCCTCAAAATCCGCAGCTTCCGCAGCCGACACCCCGCGTTTTTCCGCATATTCCAGTATCGCCTCCGCAAGAGGATGTTCGCTGCCGGATTCAAGACCCGCCGCAAGCTCAAGCAAAGAAGATTCCTCTCCTGCAAGAACCAGAATATCCGTCACTTTCGGTTTTCCTTCTGTAATCGTTCCGGTCTTGTCAAGGACTACCGTATCAATGCTGTGTGCCGTCTCAAGAGCCTCCGCCGATTTAATCAGAATGCCGTTTTCCGCTCCCTTTCCGGTTCCGACCATAATCGCCACAGGCGTTGCAAGACCAAGGGCGCACGGACAGGATATCACCAGTACGGAAATTCCTATGGAAAGGGCAAACTCAAAGCCGTAGCCGGCAATCATCCACGCTGCTGCCGCAATAACCGCAATACCGATGACCGCAGGCACAAAGATACCTGCAATTTTGTCCGCCGTCCTTGCAATCGGCGCCTTGCTTGCGCTCGCTTCGTCAACCAGACGGACAATACTGCTGATGGTGGTATCCTCCCCGACTTTATCACATCTGACTCTGATAAATCCGCTTCTGTTGATCGTTGCGGAAATCACCCGGTCTCCCGGCTGTTTCTCCACAGGAATACTCTCCCCCGTAACCACCGATTCGTCCACACTGGTTGTTCCGCTCAAGATAACCCCGTCTGCCGCAATACTTTCCCCCGGTCTTACAATCAGAATATCGCCTTTCACAAGGTCTTCGGACAGGATTTCGATTTCCTGTCCGTCCCGCAGAACTGTCGCAGTTTTCGGCGCAAGATTCATCAGTTTTTCAATAGCCTGACTGGTTTTCCCCTTGGATCTGGCTTCAAGATACTTTCCCACGGTAATCAGGGTCAGAATCATCGCCGCCGATTCAAAATAAATATCTCCCGCATAGCGATGTACCAGCGCCATATCTCCGGTTTCATAGCCGGAAACGATTCTGAAAATCGCAAAGACGCCGTAAAGAATTGCAGCTGCCGATCCCATGGCAATCAGGCTGTCCATATTGGGACTTCCCCGAAACAGACTGGGAAATCCTTTTACAAAATATTTACGGTTGAGAAATACAATCGGTATCAGAAACAGCACCTGTATCAGAATATTGGTCAGAGGCGCCTCCATATCGTGATGAGAACCGGTCAGCATCGGACCCATAGAAAATACCATCATAGGTATCAGAAGGGCGACAGAGCCGATTAACCGTTTCTTCATATGTTCTGTTTCAGAAAGCGCTGCCGCAGATGCTCTGTCCCGTTCGCCTTTCTCGCCTCCGCCGCCTCTGACACCTCCGACTCCGCCATTCGCCCCTGCGGATGCTGCCGCGGACGCGCCGTATCCGGCCTTTTCCACCGCGCTGATAATTTTTTCTTCACTGAGTACATTCTCGTCGAAATCCACCTGCATCGTGCCTGTCAAAAGGTTTACACTCACATTCTCTGTTCCCTCAAGTTTTGACACGGTCTTTTCCACTCTGGCAGAGCAGGCAGAGCAGGTCATTCCCGTTACTTCAAATCTTTCTTTTTTCATATACTTTCCCCTGTCTGTTATCTCATCAGCTTATGCAGCACCGCACACAGTTCTTCTGTCATTTCTGTGCCGCCTGCTTTAATATCCGCTGTCACACAGGACTTAATATGCTCAGAAAGCAGCACTTTATTAAAAGAATTGATTGCTGCGCTGACTGCCGCTGTCTGATTGACGATATCGATGCAATATCTGTCTTCTTCTACCATTTTCTTTATGCCGCGAATCTGTCCTTCTATACGATTCAGTCTTGAAATCAGATTCTTATACTCTTCTCCTTCTCTGTGCTTTGTCCTGCTTTCGCATACCGGACACGAATTTTTCTCACTCATTTCAGTCCTCCAGTTTTCTTATCATCTTGATTTTCTTAAATTCCGCTATTAACCCTGCGCTTCAGGTCGTATACCTGAAGTTTCTGTATCTCTTTCCGCCGAAAAAACTCTGCTTTTCTTCCCGCACCTGCCTTCTCCGCCATCTTTTTGATATTTTCAGCTCAAATCCTCGTTTTTTCGAAAGCAGCTGCCGTTCATATACCCCCCTATATGTATATTTCTTTGCTTTTATAATACCCCTTGGGAGTATATTTGTCAATAACAAAAGAGAGAAATCCAAGATTCCTGTTTCCGCATATCTCTTGCAAGATGCAGCATAATAAAAAAATACCCTTCCATATCAAATGAAAGAGTAGACTTCCGATTTTCCGGTTTTATTCTTAATTGATTCTGCTTCTACAGCAGTACAATGCCGCCGGTCGCAGTCATATATACCGCAACAACAAGAGCAATCAGCACACCGATGAAGATTAACAGATCTGTTGTATTGTTAAAATATTTCTGACCGGTTTTCTTTCTGTGATAGAGATACATAATACTGCCCGGTGCATACAGCATTACAGCAGCCAGAATATAAGTCAGTCCGCTTGCATACAGCAGCCATACACCGTAAATGGAACCGACAATGGCAATCACCCATGCCACCGCTTTGCTGCCACCTTCTTCCACGCCCTGTTTCTTTATCATCAGCTTCAGATAATAGAATGCGGAGAACACATAAGGCACCATAATCGCACTGGTAGACAGAGAATATACCGCCTGATAAGTGCTTGCATTAAAATAGATAATGATAATGAAAATCTGTATAATAACCGCAGATGCAATAACAGACCATGTCGGCGCTTTATACTTATTTGTCTTAGCCAAAACAGCCGGGAAGGAACCCTGCTGTGCAGGACCGTACGCACTGTCCACGCAAAGAATTGTATAAGAGAACATTGCGCCGCCCAGGGAAATGATAACAGCAATATTTACTAAAGCCGCTCCCCAAGGTCCTACTACATATTCCAAAACTCCCGCCATCGGAGGATTTCCAAGTACACCCAGTTCTTCTGCAGGCATAACGCCCATACTCAAGAAAGAAATGAGAAAATACAGGATAAATAAGGATACAAAGGAAATCACAGTCGCTTTTCCTGCGACTTTTGTATTCTTTCCTCTTCCGGAAAGAACAACTGCGCCTTCAATACCGATGAAAAGCCATACTGTTACATATACTGTGGATTTTACCTGTTCCATCAGAGAATCTCCGCCCTCTACACCGGAGAAATTCTGCATAAAGATATCCATTTTGAACGCACCGGCCAGGATGATCGCCACTACAACAACTACGATTGGAACAATCTTTGCGATTACAACAATTGCGTTGATTGTAACCGCCTGGTTCACTCCGCGAAGCACCAGAAAGGAGAGTATCCATATAATCGCAGAGGCAACAACCATAGAAAGCAGATTGCTTCCGTCGCCGAAGACATCAAAGAAGCTTCCCAAAGATGCAAAAAGTAAGGTAATAAAAGACAGCTGCGCCAATAACGCACTCATCCAGTATCCCCATGCCGAATTAAATCCTACATATTCTCCGAAACCTTCTTTTGCATAGCTGTAAATACCGCTGGTTAAATCAGTTCTGACAACGCTGAGCTTAAAGAAGCACATCGTCAGACCCATCATACCGACACCGCAGATCAGCCAGCCGATTAAAGTTGCCAATGTATGGGCACCACCAGCAGCAAAGTCTCCAGATAAACTGAAGACCCCGCTGGCAAGAGTAGTACCTATTGCGAATAAGGAAAGTTTTCCTACGCCCAATCCTTGTTCGTTTTTATTTTCCATAACAAGTCCTCCTCTTTCAGAACCTTGATTCTGACAGTGTAATTAGAATCTCAGGGAGAGGCAGGACAGACCGCCGTCGATTTTTCTGTATTCAGAAGTATCAACAGTCATAGTCTTATATCCTAAATCCTGTACAGCTTTCAGTACTGCAGGATAACCTTCCGGTACAATTACAGTATCGTTTACCCAGATGCAGTTTGCAGCATAAGCTTCTTCTTCAGGAATTACAACCTTGTTATACTTTTCGAAGTCAGGCTTTGTAACAAATTCGCCGCTTACCAGCATATTGTTGTCTTCCAGATAGTTTACGCCGGTCTTTAAGTGCAGAACTTCTTCCAATGTTACTTCACTGCAGGTCAGACCGTATTTTTCCAGAATTTCTGTTAACTGTCTGATACCTTCTTCGTTGGTTCTTGCGGAACGGCCTACATAGAAGTGGTCGCCTACCATCATAACATCGCCGCCCTCTAAAGTTCCCGGTGCCTTGATGTATTCGATTTTATCTTCAGGGTAGAATCGCTTAACTGCGTCAACGATTTCTTCTTTTTCGCCGTTTCTGGATTCTGCGCCAGGGTTTGTGATAATTGCGCATTTTCTGGTCAGAAGCGCCGGATCTTCTACGAAGCAGGAATCCGGATATCTTTCATCTGCAGGAAGAACAGTAACATCCACACCGCACTGTACCAGAGCTGCAATATAATCATTGTGCTGCTTCAGAGCTAACTCATAGTTTGGAATTCCCTCATATGTACCTCCGGAAATACCGTCTTTAATTGCACTGCAAGGTCTTCTTACGATTACATGATTAAACTTTTTCATCTTACTTTCTCCTCTCAAATCAGAAAATTCACTTTCGATACTTGTATTATATATAATATACTCGCATCTGTCAAGAATACAATGTAAAATATTTTGTATATTTTATTTTTACATCGCACAAATCGCAGAAATATGTTATGATATCTGATATACCACACGCAATACAGGAGGAAACAATTTTTATGAAATTTGAATACCGGATTAATCCGCAGGGCTGCGCAGCGCTCACTTCCATTCCGGACCCGGAGTCCGTAATACATATACCGGATACTTTAGGCGGCTGCCCCGTTACCGAAATCGGTTCCGATATCATTCCTATGGGGGTCAAATCCGTCGCCCGCGAAATCATTCTGCCGGATACAGTAACCCGTATCGGCGTCCGTGCCTTTAACGACCTGCGGTATCTGAAAAAGCTGACGATTCCGGAAAGCGTTCAAACCATTGAAGATTTCAGCATTTTCACCTGCCCGGACCTGACTGAGCTTTATATTCCCGAGTCTGTAACAACCTTTGGAGATTATGCATTCGGCTATATGTACGAACACGGCAGAGCTTACAGATTAAACTATTTCACTCTGCTCTGTGCGGAGGATTCCGCCGCTTATGATTTTGCCGTGCAAAACAAAATCAAATTCCGCATCGTGTAAAAGCACAGCTATATATGAACAAAATACCGCCGGCAAAATGAGGTAATCTCACTTGTGCCGGCGGTATTTTACTTGTTCCAAGTAAAAATATCTGATTTCTGCTCTATGCCTGTTCTTCTGATGACGACACGGCTGTGACATTTTTTACGCTGATTAAGGCTTCCACATTGGTTCCTTCTGCAACTTCCGTATAGAAGCAGTAAGTTTCTTCCGCCTGTCTGTCCTCAGAAATCGGCGCATCCAGTTTTCCCATATAGATACGGATTGCCGCGCCCAGCGGGGCTTCCTTCATATAGCGCAGACTGATACTGGTTACAGTCTTTTCCTCGATATCCGGAATAAAGTTCCAAAGCATATCGGAATAATAGGTGTTATTCATATGGCGGTTGATATCGGTCTCTCCGCGGAAGACGGTTTTATTCCCTACATAAGTAAACGCTGTATCCTTCGGCAGACGGAATCTGTCAGGCAGATTCATTTTATGCGGCTCCTCAATTTCATAATTGGAAAGATCAACTTCCGAAGCCCTGCAGAGTTTTCCTGTTTGATGATTTGCGACAGCCCATACACTGTATCCCCTTGCCATTTCCTTTCCGTCTATCAGCACAGAAAAACATCTGGTAAAGGTTGCGCCCTTCTCCGGACAGCGCCATGTCTGCACATCAATTTTATCGTACTTGGAAATCTGCCCGTAAATCTCAATCGTAATTCTTGTCAGTATAAAGGCTTTGCCATCCTGAAACAGCTCATAATAAGTCGGTTTTCTGTCTCTCATCTGATGATCTGCCGTTTCTATCATATACCGCTGCAGAAGCGACGGTCTGATATAGTCGTTGTAGTCTGTGTCGTGACTGGTCACTGTATAACTGTCCTGATATCTCATACGATCCCTTCTTCCTAAAAAACTATAAAAATCAGTATACCACAAAATTCGTCTTTTCGCACAAAAATTTGATTGCTTCCTCCCCATTGTATTTGAAAATCTATAAAAAAAATCAGCCCGGAGCTTTCTCCGGACTGATTTTGAACGCTTCCATACAAATCAAAATGAATTATCCTACAATTTTATAATACTCCCTTGCCGTCACAGCGTATACTGCTGCATAGATTGCCGCAAACACCAGGAAGGTGCAGACAGTACACAGCGCAAAGAGATGCACATTGGTCATACTGAACACCAGCAGCAGCTTGGTAATCATCTTAAACGCCGCCGCCACATGAATTCCCGCCATAATCAGCGGAATAAAGAATACCAGCAGAACCTGCCGTCTGATTGTTTTTTTGACTTCCGTGCGGCTCATACCAACCTTCTGCATAATTTCGAACTTATCCTTGTCATAATACCCTTCCGAAATCTGCTTGTAATAGATAATCAGCGCCGCGGCAAAGGTAAACACAATCCCAAGGAACACACCCAGGAACAAGAACCCTCCGACCATACCGCCGTAAGAATCTTCCAGACTCTTTCTGTCCTGCACAGTCAGCATCTCATAAGAAAGTCCTTTTATGCCGGAAATGTCATCTGACATTTCGATGATGCATGCTTCTTTTTCAGAATCACTTCCAGAAAGATAGATAGCAGACTGATGGGTGATAAAGCTGGCATTGTCCCCGTACACTTCCTTCTGCTGACGGTAAAGGGCTTCAATGACCTCTTCATCCGGTACAACCATATAGTATGCGTCAATCATACCGTTCCCCAGCTGAGCCGACTCCATAAATTTCCCCGGATCCTCTTTTACGGTAAATTCCAAACTTCCCAGCCTGAAATGATCGGAAATGCCTGTTCCGCGGCAGTCAACGGCAACTTCGCCGTCAGAAAGATTCAGCTTCTTTCCCGTCATTTCCGTATAATCTTCTTCTGACACAATACAGAACCCCCGAGCGTCTGCAAATTCCGCATCCTTATGTTGTTTAAACACGTAATTTCCGTCTTCCTCCACTGCAATGCACGAAAGACTGATACTGTCACTGAACTGTTTCACCTTCAGACCGGATTGTTTTGCATCGGATTCTGCAGTTTGGCGGATTTTATCACTGGCATCTTCCGTATGGTCTGTAAACATCACTACATTGACATCTCCCGGCGCCATTGTGTTTATGGTATCCTGCATACCGAAGAACAGACTGACCGTTCCGCTGACCATCACAAGCACCATCGTGGAAAGAATACAGATATTGGCAAGTCCCACTGCATTCTGTTTCATACGGTAAATCATACCCGACACTGCCGTAAAATTACCCGGCCGGTAATAGAACTTTCTGTTTTTCCGCAAAGCCTTGAGCACCGCAATACTGCCGGACATAAAAATACAGTAGGTTCCAACGATGACCAGCACCACTGCGACAAAGAACAAAAGCAGCGCATCCAGCGGGTTTTCTGTCGTAATGGCAATATAATACCCGGCGCCAAGACATGCAAAACCGATCAGTGCAATCAGCCCTCTCGCCTTCGGCTCTTTTTCACCCACATTTCCGCCGGAAAGCAGTTCCACCGGTTTCGCCAGATGAATGCTCATCAGATTAGAGGCTGTTGTCAGCACAAAGAGAATGCCAAACAGCACAAAGGTCCAGGTGACCGCTGTGCCGGAAACCGTAATACCGAAAGGCGGCGCCGCGTCAAAGATCCATGTCAGAATCAGCACAATCAGCTTACTGAACAGAATCCCGCAGAACAGTCCCAGAAGCATTGAGGAAAGTGATACAAAAAAATTCTCAATCAGCAAAATTTTTCCGATGTGCCTTTTCTCCATACCTAAAATGTTGTACAATCCGATTTCCTTTTTCCTCCGCTTCATCAGAAAACTGTTTGTGTAAAATAGGAAAATGAATGAAAAAATTGCCATAACGCCAACGCCCATTCCCATAATCACAGACAGAGAATCCGATAGCTCCGTAATCTCTCTGCTGGACGCCAGAAACGTAATGATATAAAACATCCCGATAATGCCGACCGATGCCAGAAAGTACGGAAGATAAAACTTTCTGTGATTTCTGATGTTGGTCATCGCCAGTTTCAATGAAAAATTTTTATTCATAGCGAGCACCGCCTGTCGCAAGCACGGTCAGCGTGTCTGAAATCTTTGCAAACATCTGCTCGTCGGTCATATTTGCTTTATAAATCTGATGGAACACTTCCCCGTCTTTGATGAACAGTACACGGCTTGCGTGGCTTGCTGCCTTGGTACTGTGCGTTACCATCAGAATAGTCTGTCCTTCTCTGTTTATCTCGCCAAACAGCCGCAGAAGTCCGTCGGCGGCATTGGAATCCAGCGCGCCTGTAGGCTCGTCGGCTAAAATCAGCTTCGGCTCTGTAATCAGCGCTCTTGCCACTGCCGCTCTCTGTTTCTGTCCGCCTGACACCTCATAAGGATACTTCTTCAGAATCTCGCTGATTGCCAGCTTGCCCGCAATCGGCGAGAGCCTCTTTGCCATTTCTTTATAGCTTTTTCCTGCCAGCACCATGGGCAGAAAAATATTGTCCTGCAGAGAAAACGTATCCAGCAGATTAAAATCCTGAAACACAAAGCCCAGATTGTCGCGGCGGAAAGCAGAAATTTCTTTCTCGCTGATTTCTACAATATTGCGTCCGGAAAGCAGAACCTGTCCGCTGGTCGGTTTGTCCAGCGCTGCCAAAATATTGAGCAGAGTGGTTTTTCCGCTTCCCGACTCACCCATAATCGCCACATACTCGCCCTCCTCTACGGAAAAGGACACATTGGACAGCGCCTGCACCTGATTGCCGCCAAACCTGGTCGTATAAATCTTCTTCAGATTTTTCACTTCTAAAATCGTCATATTTTGAACCCCTTTCTTGTTCTGATAGATTTATCATAACAGAAAAGGGAATGTAAATCCTGTACATTCCCTTACAATCTTCACTCAAAACTTACAGTTTTGTAAGCAAGTCCCAGTTTGACCCGGGTTCCTTTTCCAATCTCTGACTCGATGGACAGCGTATGCCCCAGCCGCTCCATAATCTGACGGCACAGATAGAGGCCTATGCCGGTTGACTTTTTGTCGTGATGTCCGTTATAGCCGGTATATCCTTTTTCAAATACTCTCGGCAGATCCTCCGCCTGTATGCCGATCCCCGTATCCTCCACCACCAGAACCTGCGGCTGCGCCTCATCCACATAGATGGAAATTTTTCCGGAGCCGGCCGTATACTTCAGCGCATTGGACAGCACCTGCTCCAGCACAAAACTGAGCCATTTTTCATCACTGACCGTCTTCATATCCGTCCCGCTGTAATCCAAAGAAATTTTCTTCCGAATAAATGTCATCGAATATTTTTTTACGGTTTCGCGAACAATTTTATCCACACTGCATTCTCTGATCACATAATCCGTGCTGTCCGCGCCAAGGCGCAGATACTGCAGCACCATTTCCACATACTGTTCGATTTTGAACAGCTCCATTTTCATCTCATCTCTTGCGCTGCCTGAGGGTTCACTCTGCAAAAGAAGCCGCATGGCCGCAATCGGCGTTTTGATCTGATGCGCCCAGAGCGTATAATATTCAATCATATCGCTCATCGCCCGATCCTTTTCCGATACTGCCGCAGATGTGGTGCGGTACAGAGATTCAATCATCCGGCTGTACTCCTCTTCAATGGCATTTGCCGGTGCCGGAAGCTCCTCCGGACCAAACGCAATCCGCGCCCTGAGATCAGAAAGAACCTGCTGCCGCTGACGAAACCTTATATAGCTGTAACAGGTCAGCACTGCGGCAAAGAAAAAGCACAATGAAACAGCATAAAGCAGCGCGTCTGCCGGCATATGATAAAGATATGCCACCAGACAAAACACTGACAGATACAGCACAAAAAGCAGCGCTGACTTATATTTGCTTCGAATATAATTCCAAATCATCTTATTCCACCATATATCCCATACCTTTCTTGGTTTTGATAAAATCCGGCAGTCCACCGGCATCCAGTTTTTTGCGAAGCCGCGCTACATTAACGGTCAGCGTGTTTTCATCCACAAAGCTGTCTGTCTCCCACAGTTTCACCATCATATCGTCCCGACTGACTACGGCGCCTTTGTGTTCCAGCAGAATCTGGAGAATCCTGAATTCATTTTTAGTCAAATCGATTTTCTCTCCCTGGTAAGACAGGCTGGCATCGCCCAGATTAAGCACTGCGCCTCTGTGTTCCAGGCTCTGCACCGGTTCTGCTGAAAAATCATATGTCCTGCGCAGCAGAGCCTGCACCTTTGCCGTCAGCACCGCAAGGTCAAAAGGCTTTGCAATGAAATCATCCCCGCCCATATTCATCGCCATAACAATATTCATATTATCCGATGCCGATGAGATAAAGATAATCGGCACTTTAGACACCGCTCTGATCTGCGTACACCAGTGATAGCCGTTAAAAAGCGGAAGCCCGATGTCCAAAAGCACCAGATGCGGATCGAATGCCGTAAACTCCTCCATCACATTTTTGAAGTCTGTTACGCACCGCGGCTCACAGTCCCAGGTTTTTATGTGATTTGCAATCGCACCTGCGATCACCATGTCATCTTCTATAATCAATATTCTGTGCATTTATCCTTCCTTTCCGTATGCCCCTTCAATCTCTTTGATTCTACGGTAAAGCGCTCTGTTAACCGGTGCATCAATACCGTATGTTTCGCTCTTTTCAATCAGGATACCGGAAAACAGCGCAACTTCCGATGGTCGTTCTGCCTGATAATCTTTTATGAGATTTATTTTACAGCCGCCGCTAAAAAATTGCAATAGCGGGAAAATCATCCTGCAGCAGGCAAAAGAATACCGCCCTTTCTTTCAGGGCGGTGTTCTTACTCTATACTGCAATCATTTTTTCACGCCTTTATTCATTTCCTGCACCCATATTTTAATAATCGTAGGAATACCGGCATCCTTCCGGTCCGAAGGAAATGCAGCCCGCATCCACCCGGTAATCGTTATAGCTGACATCAAGCCAAATGCGGCCTTTCGGATAATACATCACCGGATGCTGCGCGCGGAATTTCAGATAAACTGTTTTTCCCGGCTCCAACACATAATTTTCTTTCATCGAGGTATAACTGATTCCGTCTTCGGAATAACTGTCCAGTACGACTTCTGCCTCACTTTGCTGCCGGGATTCTCCTTCGCCATGCTCTCCCGCATAACTGTAGGAAAACGGAATTCCCTCCTCGCATCCTTCCTTGAAAATCACCGCCGGATAGTTTGTTTTCTCTGAAGTCAGTTTATAGATAAAAGTATCTGTCTGTACAAACGGTCTGTTCAGATCTGCCCCTGTGATGTCCAGATACGGACTCAGAAGCCGGCCGCAAGTAATCCTGCTGACAGAAGAAAAGGTCTTTTTCCCGATCTTCCTGACAGCCTTTACCTTGTAATATCTGATCTCTCCGATTTCTCCGGGTTCCGAAACCGAAAGTTCATCGCCTTTAAGCGATGCGAACTTTTGAAACGGTCCGCCCTTCGTACTGCTGCTGTAAAAAATCAGCCGGTCCGCGCCCCAGCTTCTGGCATAGACTTCCATCTCTCTCAGAGACTCTGCGCCGCCCGCCGAAACCGTCGGCTTTATCACCCCTGCCGTTTCGGACACCCGGCATACCTGACTGTAGACCTTTTTCCCGTTCCTGTACCGAAAAGCAAAAACTTCGTAATTGTAATAACGGTCTGCCGGAAGATTCCGGTCGCGGTAAACCGTCTTCTTCCCCCCGTAAAGCGTCTTCTGCCGCTTGAAATTCGTGCTGTGCATCCCCCTGCTGCGGTAGATTTCATATCCTTTTGCATTTTTTACAGCTTTCCAGCTCAGCCGGATTTCTGTTCTGCTGACAGCCTCTGCCTTTACTTTCGGTGCCTTCAGAGCGCACATCGGTCCCGGTTCTACATCTCCGTAATACATTTCTGCACTGAAAACAGGCTGTACGGACAGAATCAGCACTACAGCCAGCGCTGCCGCAAAATTCTTCGTCCCTTTTTATACCTTTTTCTGACATTATGGAATGCACCTCCAATCCCTGTTTTATTTTTTTAATTTTCTAAAATTATATCATATCCCACCAGGAAAAGCAAACTTTTCCGATAAAATCCCTTCCGAATCTCTTCAAGAGCCGGCGTGGAAAGCCTGCGCGAAAAACCGACGCAAAAGGCTGCGTGGAAAGCCTGCGCAAAAGGCTGCGCGAAAAGCCGGCGCAAAGCCGATTCAAAAGTCAGCATGAAAAGTCGGCACGAAACTACGGCACAACCGGTATTTCCCGCATAAGCCCATAAAAAAGGAGGCCGCATTATTTTTCTGCGAACCTCTTTTACAAACTTATTCCAAAATCACTTTTTCTTCATGAGCCAGCACAGCACTGATGCGACCGTTTTTATTGAACCAGATATGTGCAGTCTGTCCCTTGCTCAGCCTGTCCTTAAGTTTCTCATAGCTGTCTCCGCTGTACTGCAGATTCCTGCGGCGCGTGCCGTCTTCACTGACTGTGATGGTCACCGTTCCGCGATAAAATTTCACATTCTTGGCAAATCTGTAATTTCTGACCATCCCTTCAAACTTATCTGCCGTTTCCGGCGTATAGCCTGCCGGAGCCATCTTCATACCTGTTTTATGTATAGAAAGAATCACTTTAGTCACTGAAGCGGTATTCGGATCAAGACCGTCCAGATTGGCAAGACTCCCATTATGATTCTCAAAAGACTCCCTGCCGACCATAATCGTCTTAACCTTTCCGTTGGCAGTCAGCCAAAGATAAACAGGAACTTCCTTTTCCTTCTCGATTTCTTTCTTCAGTTTGGAAACAGAAAACTTTCTGTAGCTGATATCCGCTTCTTCATCGCCGTTTTCCCGAATCACCACATCATAATTGCGCAGAAGCACCCTGCTCCCTTCAAGATACAGGTAATTATCATTTCCGGCATTGCAGTGCAGATTATTCCCGTCCATACCGATACAGGTCGCCTCCACATCGTAGCTTTCCGGATCCAAACCCTCCAAAATGCTCTCTCCGCTTCGCTGCTGATACCACAAGAAAATCCCCCCTGCTGCAATTACCGCAATCATTGCAAAAACTATAAAAGTCAGACTCTTTTTCATTGTGCAATTCCCCCTTTTTCTGATACTTAAATTATACTATCTACTCCCATCTCTCTGCAACAGAAAAAAACTTTTTTCGCCATTTTTCGACATCCGGGAAAAGCGGTACGATTTTGCATCTGCGGCATCTTGTACGATATCTTGTGCAACATCCTGCACGGCATTTTACACGTTACCTTGTGCAGTACCCTGCGCGGCATTTTACGCGTCACCCTGTGCAGTACCCTGTGCGGCTTTTTACGCGTCATCTTGTGCAGTACCCTGTGCGGCTTTTTACGCGTCATCTTGTGCGGTATCCTGCAGAATATATGGCAGAATACTTTTAAGAACGGCTTATGCGGGCAGCAGACGGATTACCGCCACTTCCGGCCGGTTCAAAAATCTTACGGGCACAGGATAGTTCCCCAGTCCACCTGATACAAACAGATTTTTACCGCCTTCTTCATAAAGACCTTTCACATACCGGGCATCTGTGCCGCTTCGTTCAGGAAACCATTCTCCCCGATTATTAAGACCTCCCAGATACGGAAGCCGCACCTGACCGCCGTGACTGTCTCCGCACAGAGACAGATCCATGCCGAAATCGGCAAAGTCCTCAAAATTGCTGATATGCGCCAGCAGTATGTTATAATAGCTTTCATCTAAAGTAAATTCATTCGTTAAGTCAAAAGTATCAGAATAATATATATTGGTGATTCCGTAAAGACGCAAAACCGTATTCCCTACAGCAATATCCCTGCTCTCATAATCCAGTACATCAACTCCCGCCTGCATCAGCTTTTCCTCATAATCACCGTCGCGGTCATGCTCGCCGTTGACAGAATAAACCGGATACATTTCTGCAAGTTCAGACAGAAGACTAAGCGCCGTATCCTTTCCGTCTTCGTCTCCTGCCGTATACATATCCCCTGTAACCGCTACAAAATCCGGTTCCGCTTTTTTCACTTCCTCAATCAGCTGCCTGTTATTCGCTCCGAAAGAGGCGCCGTGGAGATCGGTCAGCTGCACGATAGTAACCGGATCTGCAATCTGACTGCTTTCTATGGTGACTTCCGTTGTTTTCAAAGTGAATGTATTAAAATACCAGATGCCTGCAAAAATCAGGCAATATAGAATAAAATTACGGCACCCATGCCGTTTTATTTTTCTCTGACTCATTTTATCTTCAGACTTCTCAGATAGTCCTTTGTCTCCTTATCAATTCTGTAGCTTTCTATCGCCTTCTGCAGTGATTTGTTGTGAATCCATTTAGAAAGCCGCTTTTCCTCGAACAGTCCGATTGTCTGTTCAAACTGTTTGATTAACGCAAAGCTGTAATACCAGGCAATCGCCATATTAATGTAATATTCTTCCCGGTGAAGATGCGCCAGAAGCTCCGGTATCTCCTGCCGAAATGTTTCATCTTCCAGAAACAGGCGGAGCTGGGTTACAATGCCGTATCTGACTGTATAAGTATGCTCACTTTGAATCCACTTAAGTGTTCTGTCATAAAGCCGCTCTAAATCCTTACGAAAAGCCTTCGGTGTAAAACTGTCACAGGTCGCCCAGTTGTCTATATAAGGCAGAAAATCCTCTGTCATGGCAAGCGCTGTATCAAAATCTTTCGCCTTCCGCTCAATCAGAAAGGCATGGAGATTATTTTCTTCATAATACTTATGCGGCACTTCCGCAAGGAATGCCCCTGCATCTTCATCTTCCGCAAATTCTTTTGCAAATTTCCGGAGAGCCGGTGTGCGCACTCCGATGATTCTTTCTTTATCATAATCCGGCATCAGTTTCGAATGAAAATCCCGATACCCCAAGTCCTGCATAGAAAACAGCTTTTCTTCCACCTTTTTCATAGTGTCTCCAATCTCGTCTCGAATAAAATTGTAATTCTTAGTATAACATCATTCTTTTCCACCGTCACTCTTAATTTTTTCAATATGCAACGCTTTTATTTTTTTCAATATATCATACACTTGAAAATTCCAATATACTGCTTGACACATCATACTATGTGTTGTATAGTATAGTGCGAAAGGGGGTATTTGTATGATGAACCCGCAGATGAAAAAAGGTCTTTTGGATATATGCGTACTCGCCGTCCTCAGCCGGGGCGATTCCTACGGATATAAAATAATCAAAGACCTGTCCGGCTATATTAAACTGTCAGAATCTACACTTTATCCGATTCTAAGAAGACTGGAAGCGGCAGGCTGTCTTTCGGTCTATTCTGTAGAACACAACAGCAGACTTCGAAAAATGTACTCACTGACAGACGCCGGCAGAAATCAAATTCTGGAATTTCTCGCCGGCTGGGATGAGATTCAGAGAATTTATCAATTTATCAAGGAGGGGATAGAACATGAATAAAGAAGTATTCTTATATCAGCTGCGAATCCGTCTCTCTCAGCTTCCGGAGGACGAAATCGTAAAGCGGCTTGATTACTACAGCGAAATCATCGACGATATGACAGAAGACGGCATCAGCGAAGAGGAAGCAGTCAGAAGCTTCGGCGATATCGATGAAATCGCACTGGGCATTATGCAGGAAATGCCGCTGCCGACTTTAATGAAAACCAAGATGAAACCGAAAAAAGGCTGGACTACTGCGGCAATCGTCCTTGCTGTCGTCGGATCTCCCATCTGGCTATCCCTTCTGATTGCCTTTATTGCAGTCATCGCTTCTGTATATATCTGCATCTGGGCAGCAATTCTCTGCCTTTACGCAGGGGTGCTCTCTCTTTGCATTGCAGGACTTTATCTGACACTGAAAGCTTTTTTCCTGTTCGACTTCGGATTCAGCTATTTTTCACTGACCTTCGGCGCAGGACTTGCCCTTCTGGGACTGGGAATTCTCGCTTTTTTAGGTTCCCGCATTGTTACAGTAAAGCTTCTTAAAGGTACCGGCTGGTTTGCAGCTCAAGTCAAAAACCTGTTTATCAGAAAGGAGGCGCACTAATATGAAGAAATCCACCAGAATCATGCTGATTATTTCCATTTGCCTCATCAGCGTCGGCATCATCTTTTCGGCAGTCGGCATCGCAGGCAATGCCAGCTGGCGCAAAGCTGTGACGGGCGGTATGTGGGATACTATGTTGTTTACATCCGATCATTACGGCAATGATTTTCGTAAAGACGGAACCTATCACACCCGTGCAGACAATCTTCATACCATAAAAATAGACTGGTACTACGGAGATATCTCTGTAGAGATTTATAACGGCAGTGATATTCTCATCAGCGAAACTTCCGAAGAGCCACTGACAAAAGACAATTTTCTCAGATACCGGGCAGAAGATCATACTCTGAAAATTTTATCTGCCGCCAATACGGCTGAAATCCGCTTTTCTCCCGAGAATCCCTCTGCCGAACCGGAAAAAGATCTGACAATAAAAATACCAAAAAGCTTCGCTGACCGGCTCCACAATCTGAAGATCAGCACGATTTCTTCCGATATCAGTATCTGCGGACTTACACTGGAAAATCTTGACCTGTCTTCCGAAAACGGTGATTTCAAAAGCCGCGGTCTGAAAGCAGACACTGCCGATATCTATCTGGGCGAAGGCTCGATGAAAGCTGATTTTCTGACCTGTCCGAGCAAACTTTCCTTTTATGCCAATCGGGGAGATTGTCTTCTGGGACTTCCGAAAAACAGCCGCGCCGACTGTTCCTACTACACACTGTCCGGTCAAGTGCGAAACGATTTCGAAAAAGCTAACGGAAAGCATTCCGAAAACGACTGTAGTGACAGCCTTAAGAACAGTTCAGGAAACGACTGCAATGGCAGCCAAACACATCAGGGCAAAATAAAAATCGGCCGCGGCGGTACAAACCGTTTAGATCTCTCAACTGACGAAGGAAATATCCGCATCTGCCGGGGAAGCTGCTTCTAAACTCTATCTTCTGTGCAGCCGTGACTTTCCCGGTGACAGCATCAAAAAAAGTAAAAGACCGGCTTTTTCCGCAATACAACGGAATCTGCCGGTTTTTATTTCTGATATTATAATATTGATATACAATTTGCTGCAAAGGAACAACTGCAATTTTCCTTCTTGTATGATACACCGCCGAGCAGCAGCCGGGTTTTCTCCTTTGTGTACGATTCATCACCAAAGAACAAAATCCCCTGCCATTTTCAAGCTTTATTCTCATTCTGTAAACTTCTTTATATATGCCTTCGCATCTTCTTCCGACAGGTTAAACCACTCCATCAGTTTTCCCTTGATTTCCGATTCAGAAATACCATCCTTACGATTACTCAGAACAAATGCCCGAATGCCCTGCGCAAGTCCTTCGTGCCTGCCAAGGTCCAAACCTTCCTGCCTGCCCTGCC
>CALBGO010000130.1 GCA_937894585.1 uncultured Eubacterium sp. | reverse complement strand
TTGAGAAGAAAGGAGAGTATTGATGTATTTGGACTAAATACATCATACAAGAATAATAAATGAAGAAAAAAACAATGATTGCGCTGGCGCTCTGTCTTGCTGCAGTATTTTGCTTTACCGCCTGCGGAGAGAAAACTCTGGCAGAGGAAAACCGGACTGAAATCAAGGAGGAACAGGCAGCCGGAGAAGATAATAAAAGCTACGGAGAGCTTTCTGAAGAGGTGCAGGACAGCGATTACGGCTACGAAAAGGACAGAACTGCTGTAGCTGGTGTAGGAGAAACTATGAGTAACGATTTCTTTGACTGGACAGTAAATTCCTATGAAGTCAAGAAAAAGACACAGGGAGTTTCCGCAGGGAAAGGCTATAAGTTTGTCATTATCAATATGACTATGAAAAATACCGAGGAAGAAGGATATGAAACCGGTAACTATGAGTTTCGCGGTGTGATTTCGGGACAGGCGGAAGATTTGGATTCTGAGAATGCCTTTTATCCCGGTATGCTGGCAGATGAATTTTATATCGATGCAGGACAGACTGTGACCGGCGATGTGCTGTTTAAGGTTCCGGAGGACTGCAGCGCGCTGATTGTCAACTATCTTGAAATGTACGGTGACGAAAGCGCCGGAAATATGTACTGGTACGAGCTGGATCTGACAAAATAAAACGCACAGAAACACTTTGATAAAGTTTTTTCGGCGGGAATCTGCAGAAATATTCGGCAGGATATATTTTGAGACAGATACAGAAATGCCGAAGACAGCTTGCATATGTTTTAAGAAAAAACAGGCGCTTCCGAGAAGTATTCGGAATGAGCCTGTTTTTATAATTATGTCTTGCAAAAAAAGAAAAAATAGAGTAAAATTATTGGAAACACTTGACGGATTGCAGTATAGAATCTGTATGCGCAAGCTGATTTTAAGTAATTTGTGATTACCCTGCAGGGTAAGTTTTTATTATTTTTTCAGGAGAGGAGAAACCCCTAATGGCACATTATTTTAACGAACCTTCAAGAACATTCAACGAGTATCTTCTGGTACCGGGCTATTCTTCCAAAGAATGCAGAGTAGAGAATGTAAGTCTGAAGACTCCGATTGTAAAATTCAAGAAAGGTGAAGAACCTTCCCTTACGGCAAATATTCCGCTGGTTTCCGCAGTTATGCAGGCTGTTTCCGACGATAAGATGGCAGTTGCACTGGCAAAAGAAGGTGGAATTTCTTTTATCTTCGGTTCCCAGTCTATCGAAAGCCAGGCAGAAATGGTGAAGAGAGTAAAGGCTTATAAAGCCGGATTTGTAAAGAGCGATACCAATCTGAGACCGGATCAGACGCTTGCAGATGTTTTGGAGTTAAAAGCAAGAACCGGACATTCCACGATTGCCATTACAGAAGACGGCACTCCGGACGGAAAGATGGTAGGACTTGTGACAAGCAGAGACTACCGCGTCAGCAGAATGGCGCAGGATACAGTAATCAGTGAATTTATGACTCCTTTTGAAAAGCTGATTTATGCAAAAGACGGCTGTACCTTAAGCGAAGCAAACGATATCCTTTGGGACAACAAGCTGAATGCGCTGCCGGTTATCGATGATAATCAGAGACTGGCTTACTTTGTTTTCAGAAAAGATTATGACAATCATAAATCCAACCCGAACGAACTGCTGGATGCGCATAAAAGATATGTGGTAGGCGCAGGAATAAACACCCGCGACTATGAGGAGAGAATTCCGGCTCTGGTTGATGCAGGCGTAGATGTGCTGTGTATCGACTCTTCCGAAGGTTATTCCGAATGGCAGCTTGACACAATTAAGTGGGTAAGAGAAAAATACGGCGATACTGTAAAAATCGGCGCAGGCAATGTAGTTGATAAAGATGGTTTCAACTTCCTTGCGGATGCAGGCGCAGACTTTGTAAAAATCGGTATCGGCGGCGGTTCTATCTGTATTACCAGAGAACAGAAAGGTATCGGACGCGGACAGGCTTCGGCAGTAATTGAAGTTGCGGAAGCAAGAGACGAATACTTCAAGAGAACAGGTATCTATGTTCCGATTTGTTCAGATGGCGGAATTGTTTACGATTATCATATGACTTTGGCTCTTGCCATGGGCGCAGACTTTATTATGTTGGGAAGATATTTTGCAAGATTCGACGAATCACCGACCAACAAACTGAACATTAACGGCAATTATGTAAAAGAATATTGGGGTGAAGGCTCCAACCGCGCTCGTAACTGGCAGAGATACGATCTGGGCGGAGATCCTCGTATGAAGTTTGAGGAAGGCGTAGATTCCTATGTGCCTTATGCCGGTTCGCTTCACGATAATGTTACCCTTTCTCTGAATAAGGTAAAGTCCACGATGTGCAACTGCGGCGTGCTGACGATTGCAGAACTTCAGAAAAATGCTAAGCTGACTCTGGTATCCGCAACTTCCATTGTGGAAGGCGGCGCCCACGATGTTATTTTAAGAGACAGCTCCCAGAATGCAATCAGATAGGTGCCGGCTCTGAATCGAAACGGAATATGTATCAATTACAGCAGACAGTTTTTCGGCTTGTCTGCTGTTTTGCTTCTGAAATGTTTTTTGTAAAGTTTACGGGGCAGGCTCAAAATATCTTTTATTTTGTATTGCTATTGCCTGAAAATGTTTTTATACTGAGAGTATAACTGTAAGGGAAAGGAGAACCGCTATGAAAACAATCGGTATTATATGCGCCTGTGATACGGAGCTGAAACCGTTTCTGCCTTATCTTGAACAGGTGAGGGCTCGGAAGCCGCTATGCATAGATTTTATTGCGGATTTCTGTTCGGACAGCCGGTGGTTTGTGTGTAGTGCGGAGTCTGTAAGATAAATGCTGCTCTGACAGCGCAGATTATTGCAGAAAGAATTACGGCGCAGTTTACCCTGGCAGTTATCAAAGGACTTTCCTATGCAGAAAACGTATAAAAACCTATATGTGAAAATAATTCGACATTTCAGCATATCGGGTTTATAATAAAGAGAGTATAAAAGACAGTAAAGAACCTGAAAGGAGTTCATGTAAAATGGAAAAAGCAAATGTGTATTTTACGAAAAGAATTACGCCGGAAACGGTGATTGAAATGTATCGGAAACTGGGTATTGAGCTTCCCGGAAAGGTTGCGGTAAAGGTACATTCCGGCGAAAAGGGAAACCAGAATTATCTGCACCCTGAGTTTATGCGTCCTATGGTAGAATATGTAAAAGGTACGATTGTGTAATGCAATACGGCATATGAAGGCGAAAGAAATTATACGGATAAGCATAGAGCGCTGATGGCTGAACACGGCTGGACGGAGTATTTTGATGTGGATATTATGGACAGCGAAAAGCCGGATTTAAAACTGGAAATTCCCGAAGGAAAGGCTATCAAGGAAAATTTCGTAGGAAAGCATATGGAAAATTATGATTCCATGCTGGTTCTTTCTCATTTTAAGGGACATCCGATGGGCGGATACGGCGGCGCTTTAAAGCAGCTTTCCATCGGCTGCGCATCCAGTGAAGGCAAGAGCTGGATTCATACTGCAGGCGTTACCGATGACCAGAATATTTTGTGGGACAACTGTGCCGATCAGGAAGTTTTCTGCGAAGCTATGGCAGACTCTGCGAAAACCGTTGCGGATTATTTTAAGGGCAATATCGCCTATATCAATATGGTCTGCAACCTGTCTGTAGACTGTGACTGCTGTTCTGTGGCAGAAGATCCGTGTATGAAGGATATCGGTATTCTGGCTTCCTTGGACCCTGTCGCACTGGATAGGGCATGTCTCGACCTGATTTATAACTCAGACGATCCGGGCAGAGATCATTTTGTTGAGAGAGTGGAATCCCGCAAAGGAACCCATACCATTGATGCTGCTTTTGAACTGGGAATGGGAACCAAGGATTACGAACTGATTTCCGTAGATTGATTGAGACAGCTTGAGGCAGATTGATTGACTCTGTGACGAAATGAAGACTGATAGAATTCATTAAAAAACCGGCTGGAGAGGCAGAAATTTTCTGCTTTCGACAGCCGGTTTTGTCATCTTGCAGCACATATTAAAGGTGACGAGGTTTATGAATTTTATTCGAACAGCTCAGCGGTAGCTTTTATCAGATAGAGAGTATCTTTCATGCCGGCTGTTTCATAGGCGGAATGCATAGCAAGCTGCGGCAGTCCGATGTCTATGGAATTCAGAGGAATCTGACCGGTGGAAATATTACCCAGAGTAGAGCCGCCTGCGATGTCGGAGCGATTGGTGAAAATCTGTACCGGTACTTGCGCGCGCATACATAAATCTCTGAAGATTGCCGCAGACATACCGTCGGTGCAGTATTTCTGATTACCGCTGAATTTAATAACGATGCCTTCATTGATGTAAGGACGGTTAACAGGATCGGCTTTGTCAGCGTGTGCGGGGTGTGCGGCATGAGCATTGTCCGCAGAAATCAGGAAACTGTCTGCGATGGCAGCAAAATAGTCTTCTCTGCTCATATTCAGGTTTTCGCAAATGCGCAGGAGGGTGTCCTTGAGAAAAGTAGAGGCAGCGCCCTGTCTGGTGCCGCTTCCGACTTCTTCGTTGTCGAATACGCAGTGAACCGCTGCATATTTCTCTTTGCGACCCTGTAAAAAGCCCTGAAGGGAAGAAAATGCACATTGCAGGTCATCAAGTCTGCCGCTGGAAATATATTCTCCGGAGGCGCCCCAGACTGTACCTTTCTGCCTGTTGTAGAGGAACAGGTCATGGCCTAAAATGTCAGAGACTTCAACACCTGCGGCATCGGCAATGGTTTTCATAAAAGTACCTTTGCCGTTGATATCGCTGTAAATGGGCAGCAGATCCTTTTGCGGATTGTATTGATAGCCTTCGTTTACCTGTCTGTTCATATGGATAGCCAGATTCGGAATCATCAGCAGATCTTTTTCGATGTTAACCAGTTTTTCAGCCAGACTGCCGTCTGCGTTTTTTACAATGATACGCCCTGCGGCAGAGAGCGGTCTGTCGAGCCATGAGCTGTAAATCATTCCGCCGTAGCGCTCGGTGTTAAGCCGGATATAGTGATCCGATGTGGAAATTTCCGGATTTTCTTTGATTTTGAAAGTCGGCGAATCACTGTGACTTGCCATAATGCGAAAGCCTTTTACACTGCATGCCGGGATTGTAAAAGCAATCAGGGCAGAGCTGTTGCGGGTTACAAAATATGAACCGCCCGGTTCAACAGACCATTTTCTGTTTTCGGAAAGCTCCGTAAAACCGGCTTCTGTCAGACGGTCTGCCATATTTCTGATTGCATGAAAGCAGGTCGGACTGGCATCAAGAAAAGCAAGTAAATCTTCTGTCGTTTTATGATACATAAAAACCTCCGTAGTAATGTTTATGTTTTTGTGTCTATTTTCTATCTTAGCGGTATAAAAGATGTATGTCAAGGCGGGAAACTTGAGGATTTCGGAAACTTGCTGTTTTCGGAATAAGAAGATTTGTATTTCGAAAGAAGAGGAGTCTTTCGGATTTTGAAATAATAGGAAGCTCGTGTATTTCGGAAGAAAAGACTGCTTGGGATTTGTTCGGCAGGTTTCGGTACCGAAGGTTTTTAGCTTTCGGGTAGCTGCACGGAACCGGCGATGACGCTTGCATTGTTTGGAAATGGATATTACAGCGTTTTTTAGTATCGGATGGTTTATGTTGAAAATTATTTTTGAATAAATTAAAAAATAATATAGTATTGACTTTAATAAAATTAAATGATATATTGAAATAAATTAAATCTTGCGCTGGCGGCAGGGAATAGAGGTGAGAATATGTTTAAAATCTGGTGGGTGTTTATTATTTTCCAGGGAATCCTTTTTATCGCAGGGATGGTAGGAATTCTGATTCTTGCAGAGAAAAGCTTTATTGAGAAACGAAGCCGGCTCAGATGGATTTTGCCGGTTGCGGCGTTGGTGATTGTGGTGATTGTCGGCGCTTCGAAAGGTGTTATCTATTCTTCCGGACCGGGCGGTCTTGGGCGAGAGTCTGTGGTTTGCGAAAACGGGCGGAAAGGTCACATCAATATTGCGGCAGACAAAGACGGGAATTTGAAAGGCTTCGGTCAGTATATTACCCGAGAGGGCGCTGCAAGCAGATTTATTGATATTGAACTGAAAGACGGGAAACTGATTCGAAGCAGTTAAAAGATTACAGAGACAGAGAAGAAAGAAATTGAAGAAATTTTTTCTTACTATAAAGGGAAGACCGGCGGCAGCTCTTTGCCCTATGAGAAGGTAGCGGCGCTTGGAGAAGCAAGCAGGTTTAAGGAAGAAAAGCGGACTACGGGAAGCATATTTGATGGAATTATGATATACGGAGGTATTCCTGTGATGATTCTGTTTTCTATGGCGATTGCAGACAGAAATCGAAGAAAGTATAAGAACGCGTATAACAAAACGAGATTGAAAGATTTATAGAAAGGGGTGCAGAGATGTCAATCAGAGTGATGCCTTCATGGATTGAAGACCTGGAGGAAGAGGATTTGACCTTCATTAAGAATTTTGTATTAACCAGCGGTTCGCTGAAGGAAATGGCGGCAAAATACGGTGTAACTTATCCGACGGTACGCCTTCGCCTTGACCGCCTCATTGAAAAGATTAAAATGCACGAGGATTCTGAAGCTGAGCCTTATGTTAAGCTGGTGAAAAAGCTGGCGCTGGATGACCGGCTGGACTTCGAAACGGCCAAGCTTCTGATTAATGCCTATAAACAGGAGAAAAAATAAAGGGGGATATGTTATGTCAATATTATTCTTTACAGTGTACCCTATCGTTATTTTGGTTTTGAGCATTGTTTTTATTATCTTTACCGTAAAACTGTCGGGAAAGGATTCACCCTTTCCGGGTGCGGCAGCTGTCGCTATGGCAACCGTACTTTTTCTCTGTCTGAATCTGGCGATGGTGCACCGGTACGGCAGAGCGGAGATTA
Organism: uncultured Eubacterium sp.; assembly: GCA_937894585.1. GTDB lineage: Bacteria > Bacillota > Clostridia > Peptostreptococcales > Anaerovoracaceae > Senimuribacter. Next base: position 13,747 of record CALBGO010000130.1, on the reverse strand, counting down.
TCAAGCTGACGGCGCCCATGGAGGACGGAAAAACTGCGGAAATGTATGCCAGAATTGACGATGAAAACAGGATTGTTGCTTACGGACCGCTTGAAATCAAAGGGGCAGACGGTACTGTGTACGATTCTGAACAAATCTACAACGCTGAAGAAGAACTGGGGTATTCGGATTGGGGAGATATGTTCAAAGATCTGACCGCAGGCAGAACTGTTAAGGCGAAATTCCCGAGAGAAAAAAGTCTGGTTGCAGATACGAAGATTATGATTGCGGAAGGGGAGAACGGAGAAATGTATGAGGGGAACATTTCTCTGCTGTACAGTATGCCTTTGACTTGTGCGGGGGTGCCTCTTCTGGCAGTGTATCTTCTGCAGCGCCGCCGTGTGAACAGACGCAGACGGGCGGAAGAACTGCGCCGCATAGAGATACAGAGTCTGTAGAGGATGTCGGTATGACGGCAAAATAAATTTGAAACGGCGATATCCGCTGCTGTTTTGTATTGATTTCATTTTTGTAAGAGAAGTTGTTCTACCTGAAAAATCCTGCAGTTTCGCAGGATTTTGTTTTACAAACGCATGTTCGCGGCTTATAATGAAGATAAGGAAAAGCATAATTAAAGAAGAGCAGGAAGGAAACAGTAAAGCTTCGAAAGGCGCATAGAAATGGAGGAAAACCTATGGAGCAGATGTCGATATTTGATAGAAGAGAACAGAATGCGCCGCTGGCAAGCCGTCTGCGTCCGGAAACGCTGGACGAGTATGTGGGGCAGCAGCATTTGATCGGCAAGGGGAAAATTCTGCGTCAGCTTATCGAAAAGGATAATATTTCGTCTATGATTTTCTGGGGTCCGCCGGGTGTCGGCAAAACGACTTTGGCGCGAATCATCGCAAAAAAGACGAGGGCGGACTTTGTTGAGTTCAGCGCGGTTACCAGCGGTATCAAGGAAATCCGGGAGGTAATGAATAAGGCGGAAGAGGCCGGGAAAATGGGCATTCGGACGCTGCTTTTTGCAGATGAGATTCACAGATTCAACAAAGCGCAGCAGGATGCTTTTCTGCCTTATGTGGAAAAGGGCAGTATTATTTTAGTGGGCGCGACCACAGAAAACCCTTCCTTTGAAATCAATTCAGCCCTTTTATCCCGGTGTAAAGTTTTTGTTATGAAAGCTTTGGACGAAAGGGATCTTGAGGCTCTTCTGCACCGCGCTGTAGTGAGTGAAAAAGGTTTCGGAAATATGGACATCGATATCAGTAATTCGGATATCAGTGTGATTGCCCGTTTCGCAAACGGTGATGCGAGGACAGCGCTGAATACACTGGAGATGGCGGTACTCAACGGCGAAATCGACGGGAACGGCACAGTGCATGTCACAGATGAAGTGCTCAGTGACTGTATGAATCGCCGTTCGCTGTTATACGATAAGAACGGGGAAGAGCATTACAATCTGATTTCCGCGCTTCATAAATCCATGCGCAACAGTGATCCGGATGCGGCTATTTACTGGCTGTGCAGGATGCTGGACGGCGGTGAAGATCCGCTATACATTGCACGGCGTCTGGTGCGTTTCGCCAGTGAGGATATCGGTATGGCGGATTCGGGAGCCTTGCAGATTGCGGTTTCGTGCTATCAGGCGTGCCATTTTCTCGGTATGCCCGAATGTGATGTGCATCTGACCCATGCCGTCACTTATCTTTCTATGGCAAGTAAATCCAATGCGCTTTACACTGCATGCGAAGCCTGCAAAAAAGATTTGAAGAAATTTCCGGCGGAGCCGGTTCCGCTGCATCTGTGCAACGCTCCGACAGGTCTGATGAAAGAGCTGGATTACGGCAAGGGGTATCAGTATGCCCACAATACAGAAGAAAAGCTGACTGCTATGTCTTGTCTGCCGGATTCCGTAAAAGACCGTACTTATTATCGTCCCACAGGTCAGGGACGGGAAAAAGCGGTAAGAGAGCGGCTTTGCCGGATTAAAGAATGGAAAAGAAAACACCGGGAAGAAGGTAAATGAAATTTTTAAATCGTCAGGAATTTCTTTACTTGTGAATCGTCAGGGCGTATAATAATCATAAAAACAAGAAAACAAAGAAAAAGGAGTGTTTAAGATGATTCAGATAGAAAAACTGGAAGTAAACGGTCAGACTGTTGAAGGTCTTCGCATCTGTGAGCCGGGCGGAGCAGGACACCCGAATATGCTGGTTATTCTCTGCAAAAAGGGCTATATTATGTGCGGCTACTTAAATATGGAAACTGCGGATGCGGTTTCTGACGCAGCAGCTGTAGTCGGCGGAAGCTGCTTCGAAGAAACACTGGCAAATCCGGTAAAAGCAGTATCGGCTAAAGCTGCAGAACTGGGCGTTGCGGTAGGTATGACCGGTGCAGAAGCGGTTGCAAAGCTGAACGCATAAGAAAGCTTTCTGCGGCTGTCTGTAAGAGACGGTTCGGAGGTTTTAATATTTCGCAGGTAACGGATACAAACAGACTGCAGTGTTGGATTGCGGTTTGCTCGTATCCGTTTTTCTTTTCATTTTTGTGTATTGTTTTTTATCATGTTTTTATGTTTTGTTTTTGTATGGTATCTGGTAAATGTGCTGTCTAATATTGTTTGACTGACGAAATTGGCAGGACAAGTGCGGCACCTCTGATGCCAAACCTACCATCACGTCTGATATTGTTTGATTGACAAAAATGACAGGACACGCCCGATTTTATCCATTTAGTGTCACCTTATAAAAAATGCAGTGCTCTGAAATGACACACTTCCGCTTAAAATGAAGCGACAAGGTCATTTTTGCTGTATAGAAGCGGTTATGATGACCAAAGGTTACTGTGTTTTCTTACAGAAGTTGTAATAATATGGAAATTTTAGAATTCGAAAGGTGATTTTCTGACATATCAATAAAAGAAAAAAGGGTAATGTGTCATTTTGAGCTGTTTCTAAAGATGCACGGTGACACAATGGATATAATAACGGACAAAATGTGTCAATCTAAGGATTTGCTCTTTATTTTCGGGATGACGGATGAGAGTGCTTTTTATTTGAAAGTCTTTCCGTAGAACCAGCGAAGTGCTTTTATTTGAAAGTCTTTCCATAGAACCGGTGAAGCGCTTTTTCTTCCAGTGCTTTTACAAAAGCATCTTTTCCATCACAGTAGCTTTCGATATCATATGGAAAGGTTTCAGCAAGTCTCCTTTTTAAGTCTGCATAAGCGATGCGTTCGGATTCGCAGGCTCGGAGCAGATCGCGGACGGCAAGATGGCGGTTGATGTTTTTTTTGTCGCTTTCTGAGAAAATATGTACCTGATGGGTCCGCTCATCACCGCCTTTGCGCAGATAACGCCTGCCGGGAATTCCGAATTCGCCCATATATTCATAACCGGCGGCTTCAAAGGCTGCAGCTTTTTCATCAGTCTTTTCCAGTGATTTTACGACCGGCATTATATCTATGATAGGTTTTGCTGCAAGTCCCGGAACAGAGGTGCTTCCGATATGGTGAACGAAAATGCAGTTATCTCCGAGAATTTCGGAAATTACCGCAGATTCCTCCTTGAACATTTCTTCCCAAGCGGGATTGTATTCCGTTACTGTAATATGCTGGGGCATAAAGTTTCCTCCTGAAATTTTGAAAATATATTATTATATTATGCAAAGTATTATACACATTACAGAAAAGGTAATCAAGCCGGTTTTGAGAAAAATGGTAAAACTTGGGAAAACTTGCGAAAGTCGTTTCTTTTTCCGGGAAAATGGTATAAAATAGATGAGATACAAAAGGATAATCTTTTTTGGAGGAACGATATGCTGACATTGAAACAAGTATGCTGGAAACCGGATGACAGGGATGCCGTGCTGAAAGGCATTGACCTTACAATCAAGCCGGGAAAACTGACAGTTGTGACAGGACCCAACGGCGGAGGAAAAACTTCTCTTGCCAAAGTTATTGCGGGTTTGAATTCGATTACAGGCGGAAGCATACATCTTGACGATATAGATATTACAAATATGGATATAACAGAGCGGGCAAAGCTGGGTATCAGTTATGCATTTCAGCAGCCGGTCAGATTTAAGGGAATCACTGTCCGCTCACTTTTAGACCTTGCGGCAGGCGGTGACATCGGAGATGAGAATGTCTGCGAGCTGATGGCAAAAGTAGGTCTTTGCACCAAGGATTATATTGATCGTGAAATAAACGCCCAGCTTTCCGGCGGTGAAATCAAGAGAATCGAAATCGCATCGGTTCTGGCGCGTAAAAACAGCAGGCTGCTGATTTTTGACGAACCGGAAGCAGGAATAGACCTGTGGAGCTTCACAGGTCTGATCGATACTTTTGAAAACCTGAAAAAAGAAGAAGATAAAGGCCTTTTAGTGATTTCTCATCAGGAGAGACTTCTTGAGATTGCAGATGAAATTGCTGTCATTGTAGACGGAAAAGTGCGCATTACAGGTCCGGGCAGAGAAATTATGCCGCAGCTGATGGCAGGCGAGAAGTTCGGAGTCTGTCCGATCGGAAAGGAGTGGTGATTATGGATAAGCTGACAGAAGATCTGCTGAAGGCAGTATCGGAATATACAGAAGGCGGCTATACAGGCGCTTTCAATATCAGAGAAAACGGAGGCTGCGCAGGCAGACAGTCCACCGATAATATTCGGATTGAAGGAAAGCCTGATGGCAGCGGCATCGATATTTATATTAAAGCCGGAACGAAAGGAGAGCAGGTCTTTATTCCTGCCTGCGTAACACGCGGCAATGTGAACGATGTGGTTTACAATGACTTTCATGTGGGCGAAGATGCAGATGTGACCATTGTGGCAGGCTGCGGCGTACACACCGATGACGAAGGAGAGGCTGCTCACAACGGAATTCACAGCTTCTATCTGGCAAAAGGCGCAAAGGTTCTTTACGAAGAAAAACATCTGGGCACAGGAGAAGGCTCCGGTGAGAAAAAAATCAGTCCGGTAACACATGTGGAACTTTCAGAGGACTCTTATCTGGAAATGAATACCGTCCAGCTGGGCGGCGTGGATAACTCTGTCAGAACAACCACCGGGAGTCTGGGAGACCGTGCTAAACTGGTAATTCACGAAAGCCTTATGACTGACGGAGACGAATATGTGATGACCGACTTTGATGTAGATATGAACGGAGAAGACAGCGTCATCGATTTGATTTCGAGATCCGTCGCAAAGGGAAACTCCTATCAGGAGTACCATTCCAAAATCAAAGGTAATAACCGTTGCACAGGTCATTCCGAATGCGATGCGATACTGGTGGGAAAAGGCAGAGTCAATGCCGCACCGGAGCTTTACGCCGGTCATCTTGACGCAGAGTTGATTCACGAAGCCGCCATCGGCAAGGTTGCGGGTGAACAGATTCTGAAGCTGAGAACCTTGGGACTGACTGAAGAAGAAGCGGAACAGCAGATTATTGAGGGATTTTTGAGAGCCAATGACTAAAAAAATTGACTTTACTTTTACAGAAACATTAACAGACTGGTATCGGAAAAACCGGAGGGATCTTCCATGGCGAGCCGATAAAGACCCTTATCATGTCTGGGTTTCGGAAATTATGCTGCAGCAGACTCGCGTTGAAGCGGTTCGTGACTACTATATCCGCTTTATGAAAGCGCTGCCTGCGCTGGATGATCTGGCTTCTGCCGACGAAGAGACGCTTCTTAAGCTTTGGCAGGGGCTTGGTTATTACAATCGAATCAGAAATATGCACAAAGCCGCCCGGACTGTAACGGAAGAACTGGGCGGCGTTTTTCCGCATACTTATAACGAAATCCGCAAACTTTCCGGCATTGGAGATTATACAGCGGGAGCCATTGCTTCCATTTGTTTTGACGAACGGACCGCGGCGGTGGACGGCAATGTAATGCGGGTTGTGAGCAGGCTGACCGATGATGATACAGATATTTTGAATGCCGCTTTCAAAAAGCGGACGGCGGCGTATTTGTCTGCCTTGTATCCGGAAAAGAACTGCGGGGACTTTACACAGGGGTTAATTGAGCTGGGGGCGCTGGTCTGCGGACCTGCAGGTCCTCCCAAGTGTGAAATTTGTCCGGTGGCGGAATACTGTAAGGGAAAAGAACGAGGAACCGCAGCTTATCTTCCCGTGAAAGCTGCTAAGAAAGAGCGGAAGAAGGTTAAAATGACGGTTTTCATTATTCAGCATGAAAATCGAATTGCCGTATGCAGACGACAGAAGAAGGGACTCCTTGCAGGAATGTATCAGTTTCCCAATGTGGAGGCAGAGATGTCTGCGGCAGAGGCTGTCGCTCAGGCGGAACACTGGGGTGTGAAGCCGCGGGATCTTCTGCGCAGCCTTGCGTATAAACATGTATTTACCCATGTAGAATGGGAAATGACGGGATATTATATAACCGCAGATGCAATGCCGGATGCTTTCCGATGGGTCACCCGAACCGAAATGGAGAAGGAAGTGCCGCTTCCGACGGCCTTCGGGTATTTTTTGACAAATGGGGAAAACACATTTTAACTGTAATAAGCCGGAGTAATACGGCTGGAAGGGAAGCGGAAAAATACGGACTTCTGCAGAAATTATCACCTGCTTATATCGAAGCATAGAAACATTGGATATCTTAAAACAGTACCGGAAGTTCGAGAACGTAACTTCCGGTTAATTTATATGCGGGAAATTTAACTTGCGCGGTGTGGAAATTTTCGGCACATCTTGTGTTATATTGAACATACAGGAGGTGTAATCGATGAATATCAGTAGAATTATAAAGACGCGGCGTAAAGAGCTGGGAATGACGCAGGAACAGATGGCGGACAGGCTGGGCGTTTCGGCGCCGGCTGTGAATAAATGGGAAAACAATGTGACTTTTCCCGATATTACATTGCTGCCGCCTTTGGCGCGACTTTTGGAAACCGATTTGAATACATTATTTGCCTTTCGAGAGGAGATGACCGGAGAAGAAATTGCGGCATTTCAGCAGGAAATCTATGAAGGTGCGGAGAAGTATGGCTTTTCTTGGGCCTTTGAGGAATCTATAAAACTGATTCGCAGGTATCCTTCCTGTCACAATCTGATTTGTTCTATGGCGATGATGCTGAACGGAATGATGATACTGGATACTTCTGTCGGTGAAGAAGAAAGAAAAAGGTATGAGGCTGAACTTGAAAAACTGTTTCGGCAGGCGGCAGAAAGCGATGTGCAGGCAATCAGGGAGCAGGCGCTTTCTATGCTGGTATCTTTTCATATAGGGCGTAAGGAATACGATGAGGCGCAGGTTCTGCTGGATCAGATTACCGAAACGGAAATCGATAAGTCTGCCATGGAAATCTGTCTTGCTCAGAAACGCGGAGATTTAGACAAAGCTGCGGCTTTAGCCGAGAAGAAACTGCTTTGTTCCGTTTCCGACGCCCAGTCTGCTTTGATAAGGATGACCGAGATTGCAGCAGAAGCGGGGCGCATAGAAGAAGCGGAATTTTACGGGGAAAAGTGCAGGAATTTAACTTTGGATTTTGACAGTATGGAGGCTACGGCGTTTACGGCTCTTCTGGAGGTTGCGGTGAAGAGTAAAGATAAGGAGAAAACTCTGGATATTCTTGAGGAAATGCTGCTGCAGATGAGCAGACCTTGGGGGATTCGCGCTTCCCGGTTGTACAGTCATCTGATAGAAGATGATTCCGCAGAAGATTTTTCAAAGATGTTTCTGCCGGCTTTCATAGCAGGAGTCGAAAAAGATGATGAATTTGCATTTATTCGCGATGAACCGCGGCTGAAGGAAATTCTTTCTAAAGCAAAAGCTGCTTTTATCTAAAGAAAGGAAGTCGGGCTTGACAAACATACTGACGGTATATATAATAAAAACATACTGACAGTATGTAAGGAGTATTGATAGATGGCCAGAAATAAATTTCCGGAAGAAACGAGGAGGCTTATTGTCGAAACCGCGGCAAAGCTGTTTTTGGAAAAAGGTTACGAGAAAACTTCCATTCAGGATATCATCAACAATTTGGGCGGACTGAGCAAAGGTGCAATTTACTATCATTTTAAGTCCAAAGAGGAAATTATGTATGCTGTAGCAGATCTGCTTTATGCAGACAGCGACAAGGCTATGGCGGAAATCTGCAGGCGAAAAGATTTAAACGGAAGACAGAAGCTGCAGGAGATTTTCAGGGCGTCGGTAGAAGTGACTTCTCGCCGGCAGATGACGGAGGTTTTACCGGATATGTTGAAAAACCCTCAGTTTTTGGTGCTGTTTTTAGAAACCTCTGTGCAGAAAGAATCTCCGGATCTGCTGACGCCGGTGATTGAAGAGGGGATTTCCGACGGAAGCATCGTGACTGACTATCCGAGAGAATTGGCAGAAGTTCTGATGCTGCTTGGAAACCTTTGGCTGAATCCCCTTGTCTACAAAGGAGATACAGAAACAGTGATGCGCAGAGTTTCTTTTTACAAAGAACTGACCGGCAAGCTGGGGCTGGATTTGGTTACTTCGGATATGCTGGAAATTCTTAAAGAGAGCATCGCTGTCTGCGAGGAGAAGGAAGAAAAGTGACACACAGAGATTTTTTAAAAATATGACAGGTAATCTGTCCTGACCGGGTTTGGAAAGGACAGAATTTTTTTAACAACATACATACTGACGGTAGGTATGAAAAGGAGGTATTATATACTGTGAGAGAAAAAGGATTTTCGAAGGATTTTCTGCTGGTGGCTGCCGGTCAGATTATTTCGCTGTTTGGAAACGGGATTTTACGATTTGCTTTGCCGGTTCATCTGCTGGATATGACCGGCTCCGCTAAACTGCTGGGGATTGTCAGCGGACTTGCATTTCTTCCCCTTGCACTTTTGTCGCCGGTGGGAGGGCTTATTGCGGATCGGGTCAATAAACGGAATATTATGGTCTGTCTGGACTTTTTCACCGGTTTTTTATGCCTGGTGTTTATCCTGCTGTATGGAGAAATCGGTATCGTGAGTCTTGTTTTAATTATGATGTTTCTGCTTTACGGAATTTCCGGCGCCTATCAGCCGTCGGTACAGGCGAGCATACCGTTCTTAGTAAGCGGAGAGCAGATTACGGTTGCCAATGCAATTATTAATCTGATTGCATCTTTGTCGGGAATGCTGGGACCGGCTTTGGGCGGTGTGGCATACGCAGTTTGGGGAATTATACCGGTGTTTTATGCGGCGGTGGGATGTTTTGTGTTTTCCGCAGTAATGGAACTGTTTATCCGTATTCCTTTTGAAAAACGGCAGCGGCAGTTTTCACTTCTAAAGGAAATTCAAATAGATATGAAAGAAAGTCTGATTTTTATCGGCAGGCAGAGGCGGGAAATCGGAAAACTGACTTTTTGCTGCGGGTTTGTGAATTTGGTATTGGCGGCTTTGATGGTAATCGGTTTGCCGGTAATTGTAATGGAGCATTTGGAATTTCCTCCGGGTGTGAGTTCGTCGCAGCTGTACGGTTATATGGAGGCAGCGCTGGGACTTGGCGGAATCGTCGGCGGTATTGCAGCGGGAATGTTGGGAAAGCGCCTGAAATTCTCAGGCACCTGGAAGCAGCTTATGCTTGCGGCGCTGACTTTGCTGCCTATGGGAGCTTCTTTGTTTTGGGGCAGGGGATACGGTACTTATTTGGTACTTGCTGTGTGCGGTTTGATTCTGATGGTGGCTTCATCGGCTTATACGATTCAGATTATGGCGTATGTGCAGACAGTAACACCGCCGGAACTGATAGGAAAGGTGATTTCGCTGATTATGACATTGTGTACCTGCGCCATGCCGGCGGGACAGGTTCTTTACGGTTTTCTTTTTGAAAGGTTTTCGGAGAATCTGCCCTGCCTGTTTTTTGCGGCAGCATTGATATCTTTGAGTTTGAGCTTTTATAATCGGAATGCGGTACGAGAAATTGAATCCGAGGCGAGTGAGTTTTGGGAAAATGAATTTATGCAGAAGAAGTAGAAAGAACGGCGCCAAAACATATTTTCCGTTTTTTAAGCCTATATCGAAGAAAAGCAGGGAAGGCTTGCGATTGTTTCCGTTTTTACAGCTGAATTTTGAAAAAAGCAGGAACTTGTTTTTGGCGCTCTGTGTATGATTCTTTTGCGGCAGTTTGATTTGCTTTTATAATAGGTTGTTTTATTCAGAACTGTCGTCAGAATCTCTGTTGCTGCTAATTTGCTCCTCCAGGTAGTCAAGAAGGAGAACGGGATCGTCGAAGATCCCAAACAGATGCAGGCAGTCTTCTGCCATAAAACCTTCGGCAGTGATATGCTGCAAAAGTTCGAGCAGTTTGTCGTAGTAACCGTTGATGTTATACAGAGCAATTGGTTTATTATGGCGGGAAAGCTGGCGCAGAGTGTAGATTTCGAAGAATTCTTCCAAAGTGCCGATACCGCCGGGCACCACAATGAAAGCGTCGGATTTTTCCTCCATCAGCTGTTTTCTTTGCCTCATCGTTTCTGTGAAAATCATTTCGGTACAATTCTGAAACAGAACACCTTCTTTGTCGAAGAATTTCGGTGCAATTCCTATGATTTTGCCGCCGTTCTGATGGGCAGCACGGCATGCTGCGCCCATCAGGCCGGTTGCACCGGCGCCGAACACCAGTCCGGCACGGCGGCGAGCCATTTCGGCTCCAAGCGCAGCGGTTTTTTCAAAATATATCGGTGCCGGATTATCACTGCTGGCACCGAACAGACAGAAATTAAAATGGTTTTGTATTGTTTTAGCCAAAGAGACAGCCTCCTTTTGATTTTTTATAATGGCGGTTTTTCAGTTGTCCGTTTCGCCTTGCCGCTCGCTCTGCTTGCGGGGCGAAAAGGCAACACTCGCTTCGCTCGTTCCTCCGGTCGCTTTGCTCCCTGCGCTGTCCGTTTCGCCTTGCCGCTCGCTCTGCTTGCGGGGCGAAAAGGCAACACTCACTTTGTGGGGGAGCTTTGCGGCCGGCATTATGCACACTTCTTTTACAGCGTATTTACCTGATTTGCTTATAAAACAGTCACGGTTTTTTCACACTGATATTATATCATAATAAGGATTTAAGGAGCAGCATTTTGCCGTGTTTTTTTTCAGCTTACATTTTTGTAAGCGAAGTGTAAGCGGCGTCTATGGAAGTGATGAAATGCATAGGATATAATTGAGGCATAAAGGGAAAGCTTGCGAAGCTGTTTAAGAAAAGTTGGGAGATGAGGAGAATGAGAAAAAACAGAAAACTGGCGTGCGGAGCATTGGCAGTCAGTGTAATCAGCGGGGTATTGGGAATTGTATATCTGATTGCATTGGGGGCAAATCAGGCGGGGATTACGGATTTTTCAGTGTTAAGAGAAAACCTGATTTTAAGCGCGGTGCCGGTACTGGCTGCTCTTGGAATCGTGATGCTGATTTCCACCCTCATTATGATATTGGCGCTGCCTGCTCAAAAGCACAGAATGTAAAGAAGTGGGAGCTGAACGCGTATGCGCTGATATGCTGTAAAAAAGAGATGACCTGCGGTTGAGATATTATTCGGCTGCGGGTCATCTTTTTTTTAGAGGGGTTTTCATTTGATGTGAAACAGCTTTTGGTTATGTGAGTCTCATTCTTGTATTTCACTTCGCATTATTTCAGCTGATTCAAACAGACGACCGAGTGCAAAAGGAGAGAGCGCGGCGCAGATTTCAAGCAGTTCGGCGGCGCCTGCATCTTCTTCACAGGTATCTTTGAGAATGCAGGTCTCTTTGACAAAAGTGTCCCGATTTTCTTCTAAAATCGTATCGATGGATATCTTATAGACATGAGAAAGATCGGAAAGAAGATCTGCGCGGGGTGAACGAAGGCCGCTTTCCAAAGCGCCGTAAGAAGAACGGGATAAATTCAGCTTTTGTGCCAAGTGCGCCTGTGTATAGCCGAAGCAGCGGCGTAGATATCTGAGGTTTACGGCTACATAGTCTTTTGGTATATTTTTCATACAGAGTTCCTCCGTTTTGTTTTAAGAATTAAAAACCCCTCTATATTGATAGAGAGATTTTCATTTAAAAAAGTTTTGAAATTTTAACATTTCTTTTTGAAATAACCGGTAATTTACGTTTTTCGCATCATAAGCTGCGCAGAAAAGTTCTCTATTTCATAAATTTTTTCAGAAGAACCGGAGTAATAATTGTAGTTACAATAACGACGAGTACAATAGGCGAGAACAGCTTTCCGCTGACCAAACCCATATTATAACCTTTCTGTGCTACAATCAGCGCAACCTCACCTCTGGAAATCATACCGATTCCGATGTGGAGCGCATCGCTGGAATTGAATCCCGTAAGTCTTGCGCCAAGACCGCAACCGACGGTTTTTGTCAGAATTGCAACGATAAGAAGAATTACAGAAAAAATCAGCAGGGAAACAGTCATACCGGACAGTTCTGTTTTAATACCGATACTTGCAAAGAAAATCGGTGAGAAGAACAGATAGCTCGGCACTGCCATTTTTTTTGCAATATATCCGCGGATTTCGTAGGTGGACAGCAGAAGTCCCAGCATATAAGCTCCTGTAATGTCAGCAATTCCGAAATAGTGTTCTGAGATGAACGCAATCAAAAGCATCAGTGACATAACATAGATGGCAACTCTTCGTCTGTCTTTAACATCGTCCACTGTCGGACGGGCTGCTTTAAATACAACAGCAAGAACACCCATCAGGATGACATAGAGTCCGATTTTGATAAGAATAGAAATGATGCTGACAGAAGAGTCTTTCAGGCTTGTAACTACGGTCAGAATGATGATGCCGATAATATCGTCAAGTACAGCCGCGCCTAAAATCGCGCTGCCGACAGGCCCGTTCAGCTTGCCCATTTCCCGCAGAGCTTCCACCGTAATACTTACGGAAGTGGCGGTCAGAATAACGCCCATAAATATGCACTGAAGCACTTCGTTAAAATTGGAAGCATCCACATCAAAATAGAAGTAGTAACATGCCGCGCCGCCGATCAAGGGCAGAATTACACCTGCCAAAGCGATGCAGAGCATAGACACGCTGTTCTTCTTAATTTCGTTGATATCTGTATCAAGACCTGCCATAAACATCAGCAGGATAACACCGATTTCCGCTGTTTCTGCGAGAAAGTTTGTACTCTCCACAATTCCAAGTACAGATGGGCCTAAGATTACGCCTGCAACCAGAGCGCCTACAACCTGCGGCATATTAACCTTTTCTGAAAGCCCTCCCATAAATTTTGTGGACAGGATAATAATCGCTACAGCCAGCAAAAAATTGTAATTTTCCATTAAAGTACCCCTCCTAATAATAAATTGTTCAATAGTCACATTTTTACATTCTAACAATAAAAAAGGGTTTTGTAAATGATTGTTTTTTAAGTATGACCGAAAAGGCGAAAAATTATCAAACTGTACTTAAAATACGGGGTTAAGGACAGAATTCACAGAAAATTACTGAAGAAAATCAATGTGTGAACTTGAATTCTATATTGATTTGTGATAGGATAAAAAAGAACTTAATAAGATGATGCTGCCTGTACCCCCGGGTGCAGGGTTTCGGGCGTTGGACTTCATTCCGTCAGGGCCGCATTTGCGGAGGGTGAGGTTCAGCGTTTTTTTCTTATTTATATACGCTATATTAATATGAAGAAAGGGTCTGCTGTATTTCTTGTATTTTTCACTGTGGGATTTTGCTGAGAGGAAGAACAATACTGTGAAAAAAGCAGAATCGGAAGATTGTTTATGAGGAGGTTACTGTGAAAGAAAGTAGAGGACAGCCAACAAATGGCGTACTTTAATAAGCTGT
>CALBGO010000129.1 GCA_937894585.1 uncultured Eubacterium sp. | reverse complement strand
CCGTACGCACGGTGGTGTGAGAGGACGGGAGTTAGTCGCTCCCTCCTACTCGATTTGAAAGTTTTGGAAAGGAAATAAATTTTAGTATGAAGAAAAGAATTCATATTGCGACTTTTTCGGAAAACGCACAGAATGTAATTCGCAGATACGGGTTAAATATAGAATTGAATGATTTATGTATTTCGGAATCTCTTGATGAGGAGAACCGGGAAGAAACCATAAAGCGTATGAGAGCGGAAATCTGTGAATCAAAGGCAGAGTCCGCAATTATGCACGGACCGTTTACAGAGATTATTCCGGCGTCTATCGATCATCGCGCAGTAGAGTTTGGCCTTACCCGTCTCGAAGAGGCTTACGAAGTGTGCAGAGATATGGGGATTCACCGTATGGCAGTGCACAGCGGATATATGCCCCTGCTTTATTTTAAGGAGTGGCATCATGAGAAGTCCGTTTTCTTCTGGAAAAAATTTATGGAGCATAAACCGGCGGATTTTCATATATACATTGAAAATGTTTTTGAGGATGAGCCGGTGATGATGAAAAAGCTCATTGAGGATATCGGTCATCCGCAGGTGCATTTGTGTCTTGATATAGGACATGCCAATGCGGTGACATCCGAAGCATACACTGTTTATGACTGGATTGAAATTCTGGGTGAACATATCGGACATTTTCATCTTCATAATAACAACGGGAGAGAGGACCTGCACGGCTCTCTGACGGAAGGCACTATGGATATGGAGAAGGTGCTTGACTGCATTGACCGTTGTTGCTGCGAGGATGTGACACTGACCATTGAAAGCCGAAGCTGTGAAGACAGTGCGGTATGGATCTGCAAATATGCCGAAAAGCAGAAGAAAATTTGACGGTTTCTATGTGTGTCGGGAATTTTATATGTTCAAATTTTCGCGTTTGCGGGGATTTTCGATCGGGCGAATTTTTTCTGCACAGAGGCTGCGGTTTGTGTTAAAATGAAAGTATTGTTTGAAGAAGAATCGGGGAAAAAGAAAAGGAGAGTTTACATAGATGAGTTTAGACAGGCTGAATGCAAAACAGAAAGAAGCGGCAATGCAGCTGGAGGGACCTCTGCTGATTCTGGCGGGTGCAGGTTCCGGCAAGACCAGTACAATGACCGAGCGGATTGCATATATGGTAGAGCAGGGGATTTCTCCTTATCATATTTTAGCTGTAACTTTTACTAATAAGGCGGCATCCGAGATGCGCAGCCGTGTGGAAGATCTGGTGGGACATATTGATGATATGTGGATTATGACCTTTCATTCCATGTGTTTGCGGATGCTTCGCTATCACTGTGAAATCATCGGTTATGACCATAACTTTGTTATTTATGACGGTACTGACCAGAAAACCGTAATAAAGAATATTATTAAAGCACAGAATATCAACGACAAAGAATTCAGCGCGCCGTATCTTTTGAGTATTATCAGTTCCTGCAAGGAGAAAGCTATGAATGCCGATGCATATCGGCGCACCATGGAGGATAATTTTAAGAATAAGGTAATTTACAATGCATTCAAAGCCTATGAAGAAGAGCTGAAAAAGAATAATGCCATGGACTTTGACGACCTGCTTTTAAACACTGTGAAACTCTTCGAAGCCGATGAAGCGGTGCTGCTTAAGTATCAGAACCGTTTCAGGTATATTATGGTAGACGAATATCAGGATACCAACCATATTCAGTACAGGCTGATTAAGATGCTGGCGGAGTCTCATCACAATCTCTGTGTAGTCGGTGATGACGACCAGTGCATTTATCAGTGGCGAGGCGCCGATATCAGAAATATTCTGGATTTCGAAAAAGACTTTCCCGAAGCGAAGGTTATTAAATTAGAACAGAATTATCGCTCCGCGGGAAATATTCTGGCGGCGGCGCATTCCGTAATTGAAAACAACAGAACCAGAAAGGGCAAGAAGCTTTGGACGGAAAAGGAAGCGGGAGATAAAATTAAATACTACCGCGCCGATACGGAAAAAGATGAGGCGCGCTTTGTGGCGCAGGAAATCGACCTTCTGAAAGGAAGAGACAGAAAATACAGCGATTTTGCCATTCTTTACAGAACCAACGCCCAGTCGAGACATTTTGAAGAAGCGCTGACAAGGAGAGATATACCTTATCGGGTGCTGTCGGGACTGCGGTACTACGACCGGAAGGAAATCAAAGATGTAATGGCATATATGCGCCTTGTCGTAAACCCTTACGATGACTTGTCTTTCAAAAGAGTAGTCAATGAGCCGAAACGGGGTATGGGTGACAAATCTGTTGAAAAAATAGAAGCCTTCGCGAAGGTGCGGGGCGAAAGTATGCTGCAGGCGTTGTCTGATGAAGAAGTGCTTTCTACTCTGCCGGGAAAAGCTTATGCCGGTGTAAAGGCGATGGTGGACTGCATCAATCTTTGCAGGCAGGAGCGCGGCAATCTCAGGGTTTCCGATATTTATGACAACCTGCTTGTCAAAACAGGTTATATGAAAGCTCTGGAGGATGCAAACACTGTAGAGGCAGAGGGACGGATTGAAAACTTGATGGAATTCAAATCGGTTATTTACGATTATGAAGATGAAGCAGAAAACCCTACGATTGAAGAGTTTATGGAAAAGATTACGCTGATGGCAGAGGTTGACAATCACGACGAAAGTCAGGATGCGGTAGTGCTGATGACGATGCACAGCGCAAAGGGACTGGAATTTCCGATTGTTTTCCTGCCGGGTATGGAGGATGGTCTGTTTCCGGGGCATAAGGCCTTTGACAGCACGGATAAAATGGAAGAGGAGCGAAGACTCTGCTATGTAGGTATGACTCGCGCAAAAGAAACCCTGATTTTATGCAGCGCCGCAATGCGTACTTTGTACGGGCGGACTGATTATACCAGAGAATCCCAGTTCCTGCGCGAATTGGACAAGCGGCTTTTGGAAGGCGATGCGGTTTACGAAAGACGGCAGACAGGCGGCGGACCCGGGGTTTCCACAGGTTCCTTTGACGGCTATGCGGCGAAGGAAAGTCCGCGGCCTTACGATGCTCTCCGCTATGCAAAAGCTGCGACCAGAGCAAATGCGGCGGCAGGCGGCAGCGATTCGGATTTTGCGGCAGGCGATAAAGTCCGCCATGCCAAATTCGGTGAAGGCCTTGTCATTGATCAGGATGAAAAAACCATATCGGTTATTTTTGACAGTGCAGGTATGAAGAAAATGGCAAAAGGAATTGCGCCGCTGAAAAAAGTTTAGGGACAGGAGAATAAAAGACAGATGGAAGACAAAAAGTCTTTGATGAAAGAAAAAATTGAACTTTTAAACCGGGCAGCGAAAGCGTACTATCAGGACGCAGAGGAGATTATGTCCAATTTTGAATACGACAGGCTGTATGATGAGCTGGCGGCGCTTGAGGCTGAAACCGGCGTGATTCTGTCCGGAAGTCCGACGCAGAATGTGGGATATGAGGTTTTATCGGAACTGCCGAAGGAAAGGCATGCGGAGCGTATGCTGTCGCTGGACAAGACTAAGGATCGGGAAAGTCTTGCAGCGTGGCTGGGCAGCCAGAAAGGGCTTCTCTCGTGGAAACTGGACGGACTGACTGTGGTTCTTACCTATGAAGAGGGCAAACTTGCAAAGGCGCTGACTCGAGGCAACGGTGATGTGGGAGAAGTAATTACCGCCAATGCCAGAGCATTTTCCAATCTTCCCCTTACGATTCCGTATAAACAACGGTTGGTTTTGCGGGGAGAGGCTGTCATCAGCTACAGTGACTTTGAAAAAATCAATGCGGCAATCGGAGATGCGGAAGCGAAATACAAGAATCCGAGAAATTTGTGCAGCGGTTCCGTCAGACAGCTCAACAGCCGAATTACTGCGGAAAGAAATGTCGGTTTTTATGCCTTCAGTTTAGTGGAGGCAGGAAAAAGTGAGGATGTGCCGGACGGGGATTTGCAGGAAGCAAAGGAATTACAGCCGGACGGAGCGCAGCGGGAAGGCTCGCCCATTCCAAAAGGTCCTGCGCAGAACTTTGCAAACAGCCGCGAAAATCAAATGCTTTGGCTGAAAAATCAGGGATTTGACATTGTGGAATATAAAGCGGTAACACGGGAGACTGCGGCGGAAGCAGTGGCATATTTTGAACAGGCAGTGGAAACCAACGATCTGCCGTCTGACGGTCTGGTACTGACCTTGGACGATATTGCTTACAGCAAAAGCCTTGGTACCACCGCAAAATTTCCGCGGGATTCCATCGCATTCAAATGGAAAGATCAGACAGCGGAAACGACATTAAAAGAAATCGAGTGGAGCGCGTCCAGAACCGGACTGATCAACCCGGTGGCGATTTTTGAGCCTGTGGAGCTTGAAGGCACTACGGTCAGCAGAGCTTCTGTACACAACATCAGCGTTATGCGGGAGCTGCAGCTTGGAATCGGCGATACAATTACTGTGTATAAAGCCAATATGATTATTCCGCAGATTGCGGAAAACCTGACAAAAAGTGATGGAATACAGATTCCGGCGTACTGCCCGGTGTGCAGTCACGAAACTGTAATCAATAATGAAAACGGTGTGGAAACTCTTTATTGCACCAATGAAAGCTGTCTGGCAAAACAGGTTAAAAGATTTGCTTTATTTGTATCTCGTGATGCAATGAATATTGACGGACTGTCCGAAGCTACGATTGAGAAATTCATCGCAAAAGGGCTGATTAGGGAACCTGCGGATTTATTTAAAATTGCAGCCCATCGGGATACCATTGTTTCGATGGAAGGCTTCGGCAGGAAGTCATTTGAAAATCTGACTGCTTCTGTAGAAAAAGCCAGAGATACTACGCCGGAACGCCTTTTATACAGTCTGGGAATTTCGGGAATCGGTGTTGCGAATGCAAAGGTCATTATGAAAGCATGCGGCAGGAAATTTGCTAAGGCTGCTGCCCTGACCAAAGATGAATTGGTGGAAATTGACGGAATCGGCGAGATTATGGCGGAATCGTATGTATCGTTTTTTAACGATTCAAAGAAAAAGGATGAAATTGAAGATATCTTAGCGGAAATCCGTCTGGATGAGACTGCGGAGGAAACAGAAGACTTTCTTAACGGAAAAACCTTTGTGATTACCGGTTCTCTGAATCACTATGAAAACAGAAACGCATTGAAGGCTGCCGTTGAATCTGCGGGGGGAAAGGTATCAGGCTCCGTCAGTGCAAAGACTTCTTATCTGATTAACAACGATTTACAGTCTTCGTCCGGAAAAAACAAGAAAGCCAAGGAACTGCATATTCCGATTATAGATGAAGAAACCATTATGAAATGGCTGGAGTCCGGGGAAGAACCGGGGCTTGAGACCGACACCGCAGATAAATCTGCCGAGAATTGACATTGCGAAAACAGAACACGGGGCAGACAGCAGGCGGGCAGCCGGACGGCGACGTCTTTGGGAAGCAGTGTTTTGCACAGCCGCGGGAAGTATGCGGGAAAGAGCAGGAAATCATTCAGACGGAACGCGGAAAGCATATAAAACTTTTATTTATAAAATCACAGATGGGTCAGTTTGCAGGAGATAACTGCGTACTGACGCAGATAACAGGAAGCAATACAGGAGATGTAAGAAATGCTGAAAGTAGGAAAACTGGACAGCGATGTTCTGCAGAGCATCGTCATAGACAGAATTAAATATCACAGACCGGAGGTAAAGGTTCGGGCAGGTGTCGGAGAAGACTGCGCGGTTATGGATTTCGGAGATTACGACTGTGTAGTTTCTACAGATCCTATTACGGCTGCGGCAAAGGATGTCGGCAGACTTGCGGTTCATATTTCCTGCAACGATATTGCAAGCAACGGGATTCAGCCTGTGGGAATTACTTTGGCGGTAATGCTGCCGGAGGGAACGACAAAAGAAGATGTAATCTGCATTATGGAACAGGCAGGAATGGCAGCAGAAGCGGCGGAAGTGGAAATTGTCGGCGGACATACGGAGGTAACGCCGGCAGTGAATCAGCCTGTGATTGTTTCGACTGCTTTCGGCAGGGCTGCTTCCGGCACTTCACAGAGTGCGGCAGATATGGAGCCGGGAGACTGTATTCTTATGACAAAACACGCCGGTCTTGAAGGAACTGGTATTCTTGCGGGAGATTTTGCGAAAGAACTCTCCGAAATACTGACCGAAGAGGAACTTGCGGAGGCGGGGCGCTTTCTTGATGATGTCAGCGTCGTGAAGGAGGGCGTTGTTGCAGGAAAAATGGGCACCCATGGTATGCATGATGTGACAGAGGGAGGTATTTTGGGGGCAGTCTGGGAAATGTGCCATATTGCGGATTTAGGCGCGGAACTTGTCGAAGCGCAGATTCCGGTACATCCTGTAACCGAAAAAGTTGCCGCTCATTTCGGTATTAACCCGCTTCGCCTGATTTCCAGTGGCTGTATGCTGATTATGGCGCCTGCGGAAACTGCGGACGAATTGATGGAGGCTGTTTCCGACGCGGGTATTTCCGTCAGCTGCATAGGACAGGTTACAGAGAAAAAAGAGGGCTTACATATGGTGACAAAGAACCGCCGGCGTACAGAGATCACACCGCCTGCGCCGGACGAGTTGTATAAGGTTGTAGGACGATGAAGAACAAATCGAATAAGTATTATGTAGGGGATTTGGCATCTCATTTCGGCGTTTCAAGCGATACTATCAGGTTATATGATAAAATGGGAATTCTTCATCCTGCAGAAGTGTCGGAAAGTGGATACCGTGTTTATAATCGGGAGGATTTCATCTGCATGGATTATGTTATGCGCCTTCGCAAGCTGAATATGCCTTTGGAAGAGATAAAGGAGCTGGTAAATAGTTCCGATATTGAGCGGGCGGAAGCCGTTATGCAGGTGCAGAGCCGCGTGTTGGAAGAAAAGATTGCAGAACTTAGAAGTATGCAGCTGATGGTAACAGATTACCGGAAAAGCTTTAGCAATGTGATTCAACACATGGGGAAAATTGAGGAAGAAGTTTCTCCTTTAATGATTATGAAGGAGGTTACAGACTCTGTGGCCGATGTAATGATGAAGTTTAATGATTTAACACAGGATTATGTGCCAAAGTTTACTTTTACAACTACAAAAGAAAAATATGCGAACCCATCTGCTTGGGAAGATATTATAAATCCGGATACCAGACAGAATTTTTATGACTATGCGATTACATTGATAGACGACGAGGGTTTTTCGGAACGGATGAATTTAGAAAAGATGGGGTTTACCGTACTTAAGCCCCATAAAAGTATTCATGCCATTTTGAAAGCCTACACTAACAGAGATTACAGTGAGTTTTACAGATGCAGGGATTATCTTATAGAAAATGGTTATGAGCTTGCCGGAAATCCAATTTTCAGACTGGTTTCAGTCCGGTCTTATGATGTTTCTTATTACGACTTTTGGGCGCCGGTTGTGTAAATTCAGTCGCTGCAGTTTATAGAACGACGATTATATAACAAAATAAACCGAAATTAAATCCGGACTGCGTTTTTAAAACGCAGTTCTTTTTTATGATGGGCATAGTATGAGCAGATCTTCAATAGAATTAATAATGATGATTTTTTTGCGATCTTTCAGAGCATAATATATATCTTCCTAAAACCTTGTTGACTTTTGAGCAGGTCAATAGTTTAGACTGATAGTAATGTATCGATACGCAGTTTATGTATACAGAGACATTATCGCTGCAGCGACCTGTATACGATCTTTGTTAAGCAAGGAGAGCGATTATGAAAGCTGATAAAAATCCTAAAATCAAGCAGAAGCGGGAAATGCCGCATATTTTTGTAATTTTACTTATTATTATTGTTTTGGCAACTATTTGTACATGGATTGTGCCGGCAGGAACTTATGACAGGATACTGGATGAAGCCAGCGGCCGAGAAATCATTGACCCGAACAGTTTTCACTATGTAGAACAGACTCCGGTGGGCCCTTTTGATATGTTTGTTTCCATTGAAGAGGGATTAATTGAGGCTGCAAACATCACATTTTTGATTTTTTGTGCATTCTCCAGTCTGTACTTGTTGGAACAAACCGGAGCTATTGATGCTGCCATTGCATTGATGGTGAGGAAAACAAGAAAACATCCTAAATATGCTAATGTAATTATAGTTCTGTGTATGGTTATTCTGGCAATATGGGGTTCAACTGGGACAATGTCTTATGAAGAAATTATAGCCTTTATTCCGATTTTTGTAGCTGTAGCTATTGCTCTCGGATATGACGCTATGGTGGGTGTTGCTATTTCTGTAATACCGGTAGGTGTGGGGTTTGCGTCTGCAACAGTGAATCCGTTTACCATAGGTGTTGCACAGACGATTGCAGAACTTCCGATGTTCTCGGGACTCGGATATCGTATTCTGATTCTGTCAGTGATGATAGCTATTACCATTGCGTATGTACTCTGGTATGCAAGAAGAATTAAGAAAGACCCGTCAAAGAGTCTTACCTATGGAATAGATATGTCGGATATGACGGTTGACGAAGAACGAATGAATACACCGATGACGATTCAAAGAAAACTCAGTCTTCTGGCATTGTTAATTGCAGTAGGATTTATGGCATGGGGGCTGATTACACAGGGATGGTATATCAATCAGTGTGCAGCAATCTTTATTATCCTGGCCATTGTTGTGGGCATTATCAATCACTGGAACGGAAATAAGATCGCATCCACTTTAGTGGAAGGAATGGGACGCGGTGTTTTAGGTGCAGTTATCGTCGGTGTTGCAAGAGCTGTACTTGTCGTTATGACGAAAGGCGGTATTATTGATACGCTGGTGCATGCCTGTGTAAGTCTTATCGAAAATTTGTCACTGTATGCAAGTGGTGTCGGAATGCTGATTTTCCAGACTTTGCTTAACTTCCTGATTCCTTCAGGCAGCGGACAGGCGGCTGTTTCCATGCCGATTATGACTCCGATTGCAGATATTATCGGTATGAACCGTCAGGTTGCAGTTCTGATTTTCCAGTTTGGAGATGGATTCTCAAATATGCTGTGGCCTACAAGCTTTATGGTGATTGCTTGTGCTATGGCAAAAATTCCGCTCAGCAAATATTATAAATGGATGCTGCCGTTTATGGGTATTCTGTTTGTTACCCAGTGCCTGTTTGTTTTCGGCGCAATTGCCATGAACTATGCTTAAAGGCGGGCGTATATTCTGAAAAGAAAAGACAAATCTGCGGCAATCGGAGGAGAGCAATGAAAGAAGATTTTAATTACGGTGCAGACGCACTGATAAAAAGTGAAATAACCGGTATTATGGAAGATGTGATTTCTGTAAGGAGACATCTGCATATGCATCCGGAAATCGGTTTTGATACAAAAAATACTGAAAAACTTGTCAGAGAGCAGTTAGAGCGGGAAGAAATTGAAATCCTTCCCGCAAAAATGGGTGTAATCGGACGCATTCGCGGAAAAGACAGCGAAAGATTTGTCGCGTTGCGGGCAGATATGGATGCTCTGTGTTTGCAGGAAGAAAATGAGGTATCTTACAGATCACAGGTTCCCAATAAAATGCATGCCTGTGGTCATGACGGACACACAGCTATGCTTCTCGGGGCGGCTAAGCTTCTGAACAGGCATAAGGACCAGCTGCCGGCAGATGTTCTGCTGATTTTTCAGCCGGCAGAAGAAGGTCCGAATCTGGGCGGAG
Organism: uncultured Eubacterium sp.; assembly: GCA_937894585.1. Lineage (GTDB taxonomy): Bacteria > Bacillota > Clostridia > Peptostreptococcales > Anaerovoracaceae > Senimuribacter. Next base: position 18,366 of record CALBGO010000129.1, on the reverse strand, counting down.
CCAGAATTATGCTTGCAGACTTGCAGGAGAAAGGACTTGCGGAGAAAGTAAGCAGCATTTACGGTCTTCACCTTATGAATGATTATCCGACGGGAACTGTGGCGTCAAAACCCGGAGCAATGGCTGCATCTACCGATGAGTTTACAATCAGGATTACAGGAAGAGGCGGTCATGCCGGTCAGCCGGATAAAAGTATCGATGCTCTGTCGATTGGTGCAAAGGTGGTTTCTGCAATGGAAAGTTTCATGTCAAGGCGGATTAACCCTTTTGACCCTGCAGTTTTTTCTGTCGGAATTTTCCAGTCCGGATCAGCCATCAATATTATTGCAGAGACTGCAAAAATTGCAGGAACTCTCCGCTGCCAGAATGAGGAAACGAGAGAATATATTCTGCATAATATGCATCAGATTGCGGAAGGTATCTGCAGCGCATACGGCGCGTCCTGCCATATCGATGTTCTTCACGGACTCCCTCCTCTGATTAATGATGAGAGAACCGAGAAGAGGGCGATGGAAATCGCAGAGGCAGCCGTAGGCGGAGAAAAGCTTGTAGAAATTAAAAACCCTATGATGGGCGCAGAAGATTTTGCGTATTTTGCAAAGAGCATTCCGGCGGCATTTCTCTGGATTGGTTCGGGAAACAAGGAGAAAGGCTTTGTAAACCTTGCTCATCATCCTAAATTTGATTTTGATGAAGAAGCTATGGAAACAGGAATCAGGATATTATGCGCTCTGGCAATAAATTCCTGATACAGGGGAAATGAAAGAAAAGCTGTGATATGGCGGTAAAAAAACTGTTCTGCAAGGTGAATCTGTGATAATATAGCAGTAGGAAAAGGAGAATTGCTGTATGATGACAGATACGCTGATTGTATTGATAAAATGTTTTTCCGCTGTGCTGCTGGCCGTTTTGGCAGGGAACGGCGCAGTTTATTTTTTCAATAAAATGCCTGCGCAATGGCTCTGTGACTATGGCGAAACACCTTCGGAGGAGCTTTTGGACCCGTATACACAGAGAATCAAAAGTTATCCGTGGAAGTTTATTTTCACGATGCTGTTTGCAGTCTTGGGTATTAAAATGGTGATGGAAGACTGGCAGTTTTATATTGCGGCGCTGTGCAGTTTATGGCTGCTTTTGGAAATGGCTGTTGCCGATGTTAAATACCGGATTGTTCCGGATCAGCTGATTATGCTGCTTTCTGTGTCGGCGCTGGGATATCTTTCTTATCACGGAGATTGGAAGGACTGTCTGTTCGGAGGACTTACGGGATTCGGAATTATGGCTTTTGCCGCAGTTCTGGGTAAATGGGCTTACAAGAGGGACCCTCTGGGCGGAGGGGACATCAAATTGTTTGCTGCTTTGGGGCTGATTTCCGGGTTTTCGGGGATTCTCGTCATCTTTATTCTGACAACACTGCTCAGCGCGGGACATCTGGTGATTCTGCTGGCTGCCCGGCGTAAAAAGAGAACTGATACTGTACCTATGGTTCCGTATATTGCTGTAAGCGCAGCTGTTTATATCGTGTTCTTATGGGGATTTGAACAGGTTTTGTATCTGTAGAGCACAAGGACCTCAGAAAGTAAAGGCGCAAGGCAGAACGCATATTGGAAATTGAAGAAAAAAGAAGGAAATCCGGCAGGCGATGTCAACTGACTGAATGACATTGTTTCCGTAGATTTTCTTCTTTTTTTTATACCCGATAAGTTTTCCGGAATCTGCCGCAGAAAGTCTCTGCGACAGACGTTAAACAGTAATCGCGGGGAGATTTCGGAGCTTAAGAGGCGGAAATATTCGATCCTTTCTATTTGCGTGTTTTTCGTGTTTTTTGTTTGTAAAACAGTGCAAAAAAAATAGACATATGGTATAATGATTCCTGATATTATACCGGTGTTGCCGCAAAGTTGGAATCATTGAATCTTGTCTTTTGATTCTAAGTAAAGAGGTAACGACAAGGTATAATGATTCCCGGTATTATATCGCTTTATATCGGCGTTGCCGCAAAGTTGGAATCATTGAATCTTGTCTTCTGATTCTAAGCAAAGAGGTAACGACAAGGTATGAAGCTTCCCGGTATTATCCCCTGCGGATTGCAAGAATGCTGACAGCGGGGCGGGAGAGAAGAATAAAGAAAAAAGGAAATGAGGATAAATATATGATTTCAAGTAAGCAGAGAAGTTTTTTAAGAGGATTGGCGCAGACAACCGATCCGACCGTGTATATCGGAAAGCAGGGGCTGACCGAAAACATCATCAAAGAGATTGAGACAGGGCTTACCTGCAGAGAACTGGTTAAAGTGAAGATTCAGGAAGGATGTACACTGGAGCCCAAGGAGACTGCAAATCTGATTGCTGACAGGCTGGAGGCGGAATTTGTACAGGCAATCGGCCGCAAATTCACACTATACAGAGAATCAAAAGATAATAAGCAGATTGAACTTCCGAGAAAATAAAAGGTTTATGGGAGTTATCGATGGAGAAAAATATTCTGCTGACAATTGAATATGACGGAACTGCTTTTTCCGGATGGCAGAGACAGCCTTCCGTGCGGACTGTGCAGGGTGAACTTGAGCGGGTTCTGACCGATCTTTGCGGAATGCAGGACGGAAAGCCGATAGAACTGAGCGGAACCAGCCGTACCGATGCAGGTGTACATGCTTTGGGACAGCGGGCGTCTTTCAAAGGCGAGTTTGGGATTCCGGCGGAACGGATTCCTTTGGCGGCGAGTCATATGCTGGCGTCCGGCAGGGGCGGAAAATGCGCCTGCGGAGATGTACGGATTACGGCGGCGGAAGAAATGCCGCCGGAGTTTCATGCCAGATTTAATTCAGTGGGAAAGACTTATCGGTACATCATCAAACACGGTACAGAGCCGCGAGTTTTTGAACGGAATTACTGTTATCATATAAAACAGCATCTTTCCGCAGAGAATATGAGAAAGGCAGCCGCAGAAATTGTCGGAACACACGATTTTGCCTGTTTTCAGGCGGCGGGAGGAACGCCCAGAGAAACTACGGTGCGGACTGTTTACGGCCTGCATATTATAGAAGTTTCGGAAAACGAACTGCATATAGAAATTACCGGCGACGGTTTCCTGTACAATATGGTTCGGATTATTGCAGGCACACTTTGCGAGGTAGGACAGGGAAAACGGAAACCCGATGAAATTACACAGATTATAAAATCCAAAGACCGAAGGAAAGCAGGTCACACTGCGCCGCCGCAGGGACTTTATCTGGTGGAAATTTATTATGATTCCGCTCGTATGAAAGCCGCGGCACAGATGGAGGATGCTTCGGGAAATACTGAGACCGAGGTATAGAATCGGCATAAAGACTTCATAATTCAGAAGGAAAGAGAGGATACAGCAAATGAACGATATAAAGACTGCGGGAACAGATACGCGTCCCAGCTGGGATGAATATTTTATGCAGATGGCAGAACTGACAGCGCAGCGTTCCACATGCCTCAGAAGAAAAGTGGGCGCAGTGATTGTAAAGGATAAACATATTATTGCTACAGGTTATAACGGCGCGCCTCGCGGACTTCGCCACTGCGGAGATTTAGGGGGATGTCTGCGGCAGAAACTGGGCGTTCCTTCCGGGCAGCGCCATGAGCTGTGCAGAGCGCTTCACGCAGAACAAAATGCGATTATTCAGGCGGCAACTCTGGGGCAGAGTATTGAAAATGCAAGCATTTACATTACTCACCAGCCGTGCGTTATCTGTGCAAAAATGATTATCAATGCAGGCATTAATCGGATTGTCGTAAAAGAAGGTTATCCGGACGAACTTTCTGCGGAGATTCTGGAGGAAGCGGGCCTTAAGATTATTATGTTGGGAAATGAAGAGGCATAAGACATTTTATAGAAATATTTGAGGAATATTTATGGAAACAGAAATCACAAGACTGACCTTGCTGGCGGCTTTTGTGACCGCTTTTGTTCTTGCGCTGATATTTACGCCGGCGGCAATTAAGCTGGCGCCGAAAATCGGTGCAATGGATATCCCAAAAGACGGGCGAAGAATGCACAGCAAGGCGATGCCCCGGTTCGGAGGAATGGCTATTTTCCTTGGAACAACTGCATCAATGGCTATTTATGCAGGACAGAACGAAAAAATCATTCCCGTCATCATCGGCGGTACTTTGATATATTTTTTAGGAGTCGTAGATGATCTTAAGAATCTAGATGCAAAGGTCAAGTTTACTGCGCAGCTTCTGGTAGCGATTTTGATGTACTGTATGGGACTTCGGATTCGCTTTATTACCAATTATTTCGGTGAAGGCGCGCTGCATTTCGGCGAAGCGATGTGCTTCTTTGTGACGGTAATCTGGATTGTGGGAATTACCAACACTATCAATCTGATTGACGGACTTGACGGACTTGCGGCGGGGATTGCTGCGATTTCATCACTGTGTATCGCATATGTGGCATATATTCACGGTGACGAATACGGTATGATGATTGTATGCCTTGCCATGCTTGCTCTGGCAGGAGGCTGCCTCGGATTTCTGCCGTTTAACTTTTATCCGGCAAAGATTTTTATGGGAGACGGCGGTTCTCTCTTTCTCGGATTTATGATTGCAGCCCTTTCTGTAGTGGGGCCGCTGAAACGGTCTACGGTTATTGCAGTGGTCGTGCCGGTGGTCGTGCTGGGAATTCCGATTTTCGATACTTTTTTTGCGATTCTGAGAAGAGTTGTCAACCGCAGACCTATTATGGAAGCGGACAAGGGACATCTGCATCACAGACTGATGGCGTCGGGCTACGGACAGAGACGAGCAGTTCTGATGCTTTACGGAATCAGTGCGGTTATGGGAATGGCGGCGGTTTTAATCAGCAGGGAGCTTTATAAAGATGCTTTTGTGCTGGTGGGGATTGCGGGAGTTTATCTCTATGTGTTCCTGACAGATCCCAATCATAAAATGCCGCAGATAAAAGCAGTCAATATCGCAAAGGAAGAGCGGCAGGAAGAACGCAGACAGACAGAGGCAAAAGGAGCCGATGCGGCTTCGGCAGCAGAATTTGCAGCATTGCGGCCGGAACCTGCGGAGTCGTCATTAAAAGAAAGCGATTGTGCAGCCGCAGAGTGCGGCGAGACAGCTTCGGGTGCGGAAGTTTCTGCGGAAAAATCCGGTGAAACCCGGAGCAAGTGAACAGGTTGCACAGGCAGAGAAGAAACAGAAGAACTGAGATTAAGATACAGAAAAAACAAACAGTAAGATAAAATAGAAGGAACGAAAAGAGAAAGAATTGATTTTAGGAGGATTTTGTGACACAGCAGGTCTCTTTGGACGATAATAAGTCTTTATATAAGACACTTGTACGAATTGCAGGCCCCATTGCGGTACAGGGGGTAGTTTCGGCTACCCTGGGGCTTGTGGACAATCTGATGGTCGGAAGCCTGGGGGAAGCGGAACTTGCTTCTGTCGGCATTGCTACGCAGATTTACTATATTTTTTATCTGGTTTTATTCGGGTTTACCAGCGGAACGGCAACCTTTACTTCGCAGTTTTACGGTGCAAGGGATTTTAAGAATATCCGAAAAGTTGTGGGATTTTCCGTTACTGCGGCATTTTGCGCAGGCAGCTTGTTTTTTATCGGTGCCTTTTTCTTTACCGATCAGCTGATTGGTTTTTATACAAAAGATCCGGTAATTATGGAGCTTGCCCGTTCTTATGTGAAAATCGGAACCGTGACTTTCTTCTGTATGGCGGTATCGGTGCCGCTGGAAATGGCGTTTAAGTCAACCCAGCAGACCAAAATTCCGATGATTGTCAGCGGCGTGGTGTTTTTTACAAATGTTACGCTCAACTATATTCTGATTTTCGGCAAATTCGGCGCGCCTGCCATGGGAGTTGCCGGAGCATCTCTGGCGACAACTACAGCCAGAGTTTTTGAAATTGCAATTGTGCTGTTTTTCCTGGGAAGAAAAAGCAACTGTTTTTACGGTCCTCTGCGGGAATACTTCGGCTGGACCAGAGAAATGGTTCTGCGTATTATCAAAAACACACTGCCGACCACAACCAACGAGCTTTTGTGGAGTCTGGGACAGACGATGTATGTAGCGGCATTTGCAAAACTGGGAACTACGGCATATGCGGCATATCAGGCTGCGGCTACCATCAATAACATTTTCGCTTTCGCCAGCTTTTCCGTAGGCGATGCGACACTGATTTTAATCGGCGAGAAACTGGGCCAGGGAAAAACCGAGGAAACTTACGGACTGGGTAAAAAGCTTCTGAAAGTCGGCGTGATTTTGGGAATCTGTGTCGGTATTCTTTTGATTATTGCAGCAAAGCCGATGACCGGACTTTTCAATCTGTCAGAAGAAGGAAAGGGGTATACTTTCAGAATTCTGCTGATTTACGGCGCATTTTTAGGAATCAATCTCTATAACGGCATCAACGTAACCGGAACGCTGCGCGGCGGCGGCGATACGAAATTCGCTATGTTGGCGGAGGGGGGAAGTCTCTGGCTTATCGCAGTGCCTCTTGCTTACATCGGTTCGCTGGTTTTGGGACTGCCTATTTATATGGCGGTATTTATGCTGAAATGCGAAGAGATTATCAAAGCAATGATTCTGACCTGGCGTTTCCGGTCAAAAAAATGGATTAACAATATGATAACGGGGTTATAAAGATGAAGAAAAAGGGGAAAAGAGTTTTAGCGCTGCTTCTTGCCGTATTTCTTGTAATGCCGCAGGCAGCATGGCAGGCTGTTTCTTTTGCAGAAACAGCAGTGTCGGAAAACGGTGATTCTGCCGGCTTTGAGGAATCTGTATCCGGCGCGGAGAATGCCTCCAAAGGAGATCAGAAGGATCGGCAGGCAGAAGGCGCAGAAGATGCGGAAGTCGAAACAGTAAAAAGGGAATATATTCTGACGGCGCAGGAAAGTCTGCGTCATCTTGCGCTGCCTTCGTGGATTGCGGATATCACCTTTGCAGACGATTGTACGGCGCTGGTAACGGTGAAAGGCGGTATGGGCGGCGTTGATGAATCGGATATCCGAAAGTGTTTTTCCGGCAAGGCGGCGGGGATTTTGGTGCAGCCCAACTATGTTTACGAGGCAGAGCGGGTGAATGACCCCTATTTCAGTCTGCAGTGGGGTCTGCACAACAGTCATAACGGAATTGACATCAGGTTTGATGAAAGTTTCGACTATCTGGAAAAAAATCTGACGAAGCCGCAAGAAACGGTGGTTGCGGTAATCGATACGGGTATTGACTATACCCATCCGGATTTGGAAGGGCATATCTGGAAAAATACGGGAGAAATTTCGGGCAACGGAATCGATGACGACAGAAACGGTTATATTGACGATGTGCACGGATACAATTTTACAGAAGATACTGCGTTAAGACCGCAGGACATCAACAGCGAATACGCCCACGGCACCCACTGTGCGGGAACTGTCGGCGCAGCCTGCGGAAACGGAATCGGTATTGCAGGTGTCGGAACCGCAGCGGAATCTGTTTCCGTTATGGATTTAAAGGTACTGGCGGGAAAAAACGGAACCGGAAGCACATTTGACTTAATCAGAGCGATTTCCTATGCGGAAGAAAACGGCGCGGATATCTGCAATCTGAGTATGGGCTCCTATGCCGATGATAAATTGCTTTACAAGGCGATTTCCGCATCCGAAATGCTTTTTGTATGCGCTGCCGGAAATGACGGCGCCAATTTGGACTTTAATCCGGTGTATCCGGGGTGCTATGAGCTTTCCAATGTAATATGCGTCGGGAACAGCAAAAGCAGCGGAAGTCTCAACGGACTTTCCAATTACAGTGAAAGATATGTGGATATTGCTGCGCCGGGAACGGATATTTACAGTACGCTGCCGTCGGGCAGATACGGTAATATGTCCGGAACTTCTATGGCAGCGCCTTTTGTATCGGGAGCCGCAGCGGTACTGCACTCTTATTATGAGGATATTTCAGCGGCGGAAATGCGTTTTCTGCTTCTTGACGGGGCGATTTCTTCAAAGGGGCTCATCGGAAAAGTTGCGGGAAGTCGTTTTCTGGATTTATATAAACCGCTGACTGCTTATCGCGACGAGGATTTTCAGATTGACGAAAAGGCGCCTTCTCTGAATGTGTCGATGGTGAAAATAAAAGGATCTTATAAGCAGAAGCTGTCGGTAAAATCAAAGGACGACAGCGGAAGAAAGCCGGAAGTCAGGTATGCCAAAGGTTCTCAGTCGCTTACCTGGTTTCGAAGCGGTATGGGAACCTGCATGAGTCTTACAAGCAGCGGAAGCGGGACCAAGACACTGTCCGTTCCGGGAACTTATACGGTCTATACGAGAGACGCCGCCGGAAACGACAGAATCGCAAAAGTGAAGTGCACTGCCGACGCGGTCAGTAGCCTGCGTCTCAATTACTCTAAAAAAACCATTGCACGCGGTAAAACTTATACGCTGAAAGCAACACTTTCAAAGAGCGGAAAATACGGACGCAAACTGACCTGGACCACTTCCGATCAAAAGGTTGCATCCGTAAGCAGCAGCGGTAAAGTAACCGCTCGAAAAAAAGGAACGGCTGTTATTACAGTAAAAACCGGAAACGGCCTTGCAAAAAAATGTAAGATTACAGTGAAATAGCAGAATGCAGCGGACAGGAGGCGGAATGTCCCATATTGCTTCAATGAGGTGAGTGCAGCAAGTCCATAACTGCAGATTATATATTGGCAGGCGGAATTTTCTATGATATAATGTGAAAAAGGTTAAATTTTCTGATTTTGAAAAAGGGGGCTGGATTTATGAAGAGGAAAAACTTTAGCTTTATCACGGGACTTGTATGCTCCTGCATTGTTTTATGTCTGATTGCGGGTTTTCTGTATGCGGGGAGGACTGTGGAGACAAAGGATGGTGTATATAATCCTGTTTCTGAAAGAGCGATGCTGAGTTCGAGAATTACACCGTCTGTTGCTTTGAATCAGGACAGGAGGGTTTGTCTGCTGCCGAATCCTGACAATATGGATCAAAATATGGAAATCACATATGAAACCGAGCGGAATCTGAAATACGGCAGAGTTCTGAAGCTGGATACAGAAAAACTGGACGGAAAACAGTTGCGGTTTGCTGTTTTGGAAGACAATCGGTTAAAAGCTCTGGACACCTTCGGTGCTTTGGGCTGGGGAATTTGTCAGGGTGATATATTTACTTACGATGAAGGAAAGTTTACAGCTAAGGAAGGTGTGCTGTAAGATACACTGGCTGCAAATTCGCCGTTTCTGTAAAATAGGAGAGAGGGTTTTATGAGATATGCGCTTCCGATATTGACCGCAGCCTGCGGATTAGTTGGATTGTTTCTATCCCCGAATCCGTCAATAGCCGTTATTGCGGCATTGCTGCCTGGTTCTGCCGTTTTGGGATATTTATTTGATGAAAACGAAAACGCAAAGTCTGCTGAAAAGGCAGACAGGGATAAAAATAGCGAAGATTAAAATACGAAATAGAAAAACAGTTTGTGTCATAGTCATCATTATTAAAAAGTGTATGCTGAAATTTCTTGGGTTAAAGAAACAGCATACACTTTTTGTGCTTTTCGGGCAGTAATTATTTTCCCGTACTTAAATATGAATTTCCCCTTCGGCGAGTATTACAGCGCTGCCGCCGACTTTAATCAGGCAGTTTTCGCCTTCGGCATTGATTTCACTGAGAATGGCGGACGGTCTGCCCATTTTTTCTCCCTGGATAAAACGGCAGCTGTCCTTTGCGCCGATTTTTCCGCTCAGATAGAAGTAATAGGTCATAGCACCGCTGGAGGTTCCGGTGGCAGCTTCTTCGTCGATGTCGTAAAGCGGAGCGAAATTCCGCGCGTGAGCAGTCACACCGTCCTCACAGTCAAGGGTAAAGGCATGTACGCCGGTAACTGAAAGACGGGCGGAAAGGTCAGAAAGTGCTTTCATATCCGGCTCCATTGCATTCAGGGCGGTTAAGTCGGAAACCGGCATCATAATATCCGGAAGGCCGGTGGAGATGATTCTCGGAACCAGCGGGATTTTAGCCGAATCGTATTCTGCACCCATAATGCCGTAAAGCTCTTTAATGTCCTCCTCTTTGTCCATTACAGCGATTTCGGAAGGAGACGCCATATCCATCATAACAAAACCGTTCTTGACTTCTATATTTAGATCGCCTGCAAGGGTATGATTGATACAGGTGCAGTTCTCTTCTATAATTCCCAGATGCATCAGCGCGCAGAAGGACGCGATGGTTGCATGTCCGCACAAATCAACTTCTGCGGCAGGGGTGAAGTAGCGAATCTGAAACTCGTGGTCTCCCAGAATTTTTATAAAAGCAGTTTCGGAATAGCGAAGCTCCGCGGCAGTTTTGACGCAGAGCTCATCTGCCGGAAAATCAGCGCTCTGCGGCAGAATTACAATACCTGCGGGATTTCCGCCGAAAGCAGTATCTGTGAAAGCATCGGCAATTAAAAATTTCATAAATCAATCGACCTCCTCGTCAAAAGAATACAAGAACAGTCTTTTTGTAAAAAGAGCAGCTTGTATTTCGGGATTTTTCGGCGGCGGCTAAAAAGCTGAACCGGCGATGCGTATTCTTTTATCTACAGTATAGTTGAAAATGATTTTCTTTGCAAGAAAGAAATATTGTACACGATTGTATAAAAATAATAAAAATATAGATAAAATAGTGTGTACTTCGCACAATACAAGATGATTTCCTGTGAAATACAGGTGAAATCTGACAGTAAGCTGCTTACAGCTTTTTCATATGCCTATACTAAACAATGCCGGAAATAAAGGCGCAGCAAAAGAAAAGGAGATAGCATATGGCTAAGAAATTACTGTTTTTTTGGATTGTGATTCCCGTAATTATGTTTGGTGCGGCATCTGTTTATGCCTGCAGAGGTGAGATTTCGGATAAAATTCTGCAAAAGCCGGATTGCGAAATCGCAGCGGCCGATATTAAAATAAAAGAAGCAGCCGCTGCGGTATTTTCTGAAGGTGAAAGTATCAAAAAGAAAGCCGAGCAAAAGGCGGCTCAGGATGCGGCAGCACGACAGGAAGAGTATCAGAATGGCTTGTCGGAATACATTCGTTATGTCAATCATTCGGTAAGTGAGAAGGAAGCAGACTCTATGGTAGACAGTTTTATAGAATATGCCCGCCATTATAATGTAGATGAAAAAATTGTTATGGCAGTGGCGCAGACGGAAAGCGCATATTGCGCAGATGCAGTCAGCTGTGCGGACTTTAAGGGGCTGATGCAGACCGGAGACTACCTTGCCGAAAGTGCCGGACATACGCCTTCAGAACTTTTTGATCCGGAAGTGAGCATTAAGGTCGGAGCTTCCTATATCAGAGATAAAATTGAGGAATTCGGGGATATCAGGCTGGCGCTGACTGCCTATAACCAGGGGTCAGGTTCTGTTCATTCGGGGAATTATACTACGGGATATGCAGACTTGACTATGGAAAGAGCAGAAGCTATGGAAGAATTTCTTCGGGGGAGAGGCTATCCGGAAAAGACAGCGTCTTAAGAGATTGCGGCATTTCTTAAGACTTCTTAAGAAACAACTGTATTTCTTAAGATTTCTTAAGAAATACGATGGTGAATTGCATACTATTTTGATTTTAGAACAAAAAATATATAATAAAATAGTGTATATAATACAAAAAAATAAAAAACACTGTGAAAAGCTTGTGAAAAATGAAGAATTCTTAAGAATTTACGCCTGCTATTGTTTATAATAATAAAAGTAGCGGGGCGGTTCCCCGTATCAAAACAGAAAGCAGAGGAGAAAGAAGAAATGGCGAAGAAGCTAATCACAGTTTTACTGACATTAACCCTAATCGCTGGTTCAACAATTTCCATTTACGCAGCGGAGCAGCCTGCTGCAGCGAATACAGAACAGGGTACCACTACAGAAGCGAAGACAGCGGAACAGCCTGTCGATGAAATGAACACGGCAAAGGGTGAAGATGCTGCGGAGATAGAAAAGGCAGAAACTTCACAGGAAGCAGAAGATAAAGAAACTGCAGATACAGAAGCTGAAGACAAACAGTCTGCGGTAAAGGTGAAAGCGCAGGAAAAGAAAAAGGCCGACGAGAAGTACAAGAAAGGTCTTGCTGCATATATCAGAAAAACGAACCCGAATGTAAAAAAAAGCAAATCCCTGAAGATGGCAGGTTACTTCATCGCTAAGGGGAAAAAGTATAATCTGGATCCAAAAGTACTGATGGCAATTGCAAAGAATGAAAGCACTTTCTATACCAACGCAAAGAGCCCTTACGGTTATAAAGGACTGATGCAGACCAGCGATGCGCTTGCCAGAAAATATGGATATAAACCATCCAGTCTTTACAAGGCGGAGGTCAGCATAGAAGTAGGCGCAAGATATCTCAGAGCTATGAAAAATAAGTTCAAGACCTACACCAAGGCGCTTTCTGCATATGCATATGGCGAAGGCACTGTAATGAGCGGAAACTATTCCAAATCGATTGCAAAAAAACTTCTGAGAACCAGAAAGGATATTACAAAATATCTGAAGAGGAATAATTATATTTAATGATTTTAGATACTCATGTGTGGCGCATAGTATTTAAAATACGAAAGGCGCAGCCCGGGCGAAAGGCTGCGTCTTTTTCCTTTTAAATTTTCGGCTGTCCGTATTGATAAAAAAAGTATAATAAAAAAATGAAGTTATCGGGAAAATTCTCGAAGAAACCGGATCTCTACAACTTGGCGGTAACGATGAGAGCTTTGTCGCAGTATACTCCATCCGGATGTCTTTAAATGTAAAAAACTATTGACATTTTGAAGACGGCCTGATATGATGAAAATGTCAAATGTATTTGATATAAAATCGGTCGATATGTAGAAGGAGGCGAAGAACTATGTCGATTGGGGCTGTTATTTTTTTAGGAGTTATGCTGCTGATATTTGCTGTCCTGGATATTTTTATGCTGATATCACTTTTGAAACCGGGAGATGAACGCAGTCAGATTATCGTATGGAAAGCCGGTTCGTTTACACTGCTCGGATTAGTCGGTGCAAATGTTTTAACGGTAATCAGGCAGTTTGCGATGGCCGAGAAACTGATGTTGAATTCATTGGTCCAGCTGGAAGTTGCTGCGATTATATATTTTATAGCTCTCCTATATTATAAGAGAAAGCATGGTGGCTGATGTGGAAAATATAATCAGGACAAAGCGAAAGGAATTGGGGTTATCGCAGGAGGAGCTGGCAAAACGATGCGGTGTTTCCAGACAGACGGTAAATGCTATAGAAAATAATAAGTATGATCCGACGCTGACATTGGCATTCAGCCTTGCAAAAGAGCTGCATGTGACGGTGGACGAGCTGTTCCGGCCTGTGTAAATGCGTTTGCTTTTGGTGATTTTGATCTATTCAGATGGATAAAAAAGAAGTATAATTATAAAAACAATGTCATCTTAACTTAATGACATTGTAAAACAAAAAGTGTCCTTGTTCAGCAGGTGACAATATAAATTAACTTGATAAAGGGGTAACGGTTTATGGACAATGTAATCAGACTCAGCAAATTGACAAAAATGATAGGCGTGATAACAGCTGCATTATTTTCATTGATAGTACTTGCAATGCTTATTACAGGAAATATTGGCGCTGCAATTTGTTTTATGCTTTTTGTAATTTTAGGAGCAGCTTTGATTCTGGCATATAAGAAGCAGATCATCATTGTCAATGAAGAGGAATTGGAGTTCCGCTATCTGATAAAGAAAACACAGCATATTAAATATAGGGATATTCGCTGCATTTTAGTCATTCCCTTAAACAACAGAACACAAATGGCAATCATCGATAAGCAGTATAACAGAATCACTACTTTGGATATCATGCTGGTTAATTATGAAGTGCTCTATGCCGCCCTTGAAAAGAACGGTATAGAGACGATTGATTTTGGCGAACTGGCAGAGCAGCGTAAAGATGTATCAAAGTATGCGGGCGCTCTGAACTGGATCGAACGAAATTATTATAAGTCTCTCTATAATGAGGAAGAGACTGTTAAGACAATGTCAAAATCAAAGAAAAAAGGGGAAATTAAGAAAACAAAGCAGATTCTGAAAGCGCTGGGATGGATTTTTATATTTGCTGATGCCGCAGCCTTTTTGATAGGCGGCAAAGAAATGGTGATGATATTGATAGCCGTTCTCTTAGGCACCTATGCCGTATATGTCAAATACTATCCGTATATTTATATAGAAGTGACGACGAAAAAGGGGCAGGCGCAGGCCTATCAGCTGCCGTTTATGGGCGCCGCAATCGCACTGCTGCTGTCTTTGAATCTTGGAAAGCTTTTCAATTATGATTTTGGAAGCTTTATGAAAATTACAGCCCTGATTACAGTGGTGCTTGCCGTACCGTTTATCATAAAATCCTCCCGCGCTGATGTGACGCAAAGATTTGCCCGTAAGCTTTCGGTCGTTTTTGCTGCGTTTATCATTGCATTCACCATTACATTTCCGGTGAACTTCTTACTGACTTTTGACGGCACAACACACGAAGATGCGGTTGTCACAGATAAACATATCAGCGGAGGCAAAACCAGAGACAGAGAGCTATATGTGATTTGTAACGGAGAAAAGAAAATATACACAGTAACAGGAAGTGAATATGAAGAAACATCCGTAGGAGATCAGAAGAGAATCTGCTTCAGAAGAAGCGTGTTAGGGTTAGAGTACAGCACGATACATGACTGATGATTCGGGTTTTCGCGATGGTTGTTTTTCTGCTGCACAGTATAATGGGAAAGGGGAATAAAGCTGATGAAAAGTCGAAAAAAGGGTATTTTATTTGCGATTGCAGCAATAGTTTGTCTGGTGATGTGGCTTTTTATTGAGAGGAATTGGGGAAATGTCGCTGTGGGGTGCGTAAAAATAATTTTGCTGATATTTATATTATTTTGTTCGGCAGAACTTAGCGCATGTCCCTACTGCAGAAAGCTTGGAGTACCGATATTTTTGCCGGGGAAAAAATATACATACTGCAGAAAGTGCGGCAAGCGCATTACATATTATTAACGGATGAATTATAAATGCCTGATTTATGGGCGGATTGTATGTCATTGTGAATTGAGTTGTTAAGAAAAATATACTTGATAAACCGGTGAAATCCGCCATTCGTTATATGACGGCAGCCCGGTATGAGCTGCCTTATGAGGGGGCAAAAGCGATGCTGGCGGTGGATGAAATTGATGATAAGGAGTTTCTGACAGGCTTGTTTCGTGCGATGTATGATGAACTTCCTGCTACGAAAACAAAAAAGAAGAAATAAACAACTCCCGGCTTGTAGAACTAAGTATAAACTTGCATAGCCTCAATATCAAAACACATTACATAAAAATATGCAGGTGCATATAAAATAGAAATTGTAGGTATACATAAAATAGAAATGAATATTGAAATGCAATATGTTTTTTGATAGAATATCATTACTAAAAAATGTGCAATTGCACGAAAACAAGGAGCTATCCGATGGAAATTAAACGAGACGCTTACTTACAGCAGCTGGTTGAGCGAAAAGATAACGGAATGATAAAGGTGATTACCGGTATTCGTAGATGTGGTAAATCATTTTTGCTGTTTACCATCTTTAAGAGATACTTACTGGAAAAGGGTGTTTGTGCTGATCATATTATCGAGATTGCATTAGACGGTATTGAGAACGAGGAATTAAGAAATCCCAAGGTGTGTTTCAAGTACATCAAAGATGCTATGAAGGACGATGGGAAGTATTATCTTTTTTTAGATGAAGTACAGTTCATGCCCCGATTTGAGGAAGTGCTAAATAGTCTGCTCCGCATGAGCAATATCGATGTATATGTCACCGGAAGTAACTCCAAGTTCCTGTCTAGCGACATTGTGACTGAGTTCCGTGGCAGAGGTGACGAGATTAGAATTTATCCTCTCTCCTTTGCAGAGTTTTATTCTGCCTATGACGGTGATTATGATGATGCCTGGGATGACTACATGACCTACGGAGGATTGCCGCAAGTTGTTGGTTTTCATAGCGAACGGCAGAAAGCAGACTATCTGAAGAACATTTTTGCAAATGTTTATTTGAAAGATGTTATTGAAAGAAATAAGATTCAGAATGTAGATGAGATTGGTATTCTGGTTGATGTGCTTGCATCTTCAATCGGCGCACCGACCAATCCTTCAAAGATTGCTAATACTTTTGCCAGTGAGCGTCAGATGACTTATTCAAATAAAACTATTTCAAACCATATTGACCATTTGACAGATGCGTTTTTGATTTCAAAGGCAAGCCGTTATGATATTAAGGGACGAAAGTATATCGGTGCAAATCTGAAATATTATTTTACTGATCTTGGGCTGAGAAATGCTCGTCTGAATTTCAGACAGCAGGAACCGACTCATATCATGGAAAATATTGTTTATAACGAACTGCTGATTCGAGGTTATAATGTTGATGTTGGTATCGTGGAAATCTTCGATAAGGACAAGGAAGGTAAGCGTGTCCGTAAGCAGCTGGAGGTTGACTTTGTGGTGAATCAAGGTAACCAGAGATATTACATTCAGGTTGCCTATGATATGCTTTCAGAAGAAAAACAAACTCAGGAGTTTAGTTCCTTGCGTAATATCCCGGATTCCTTCAAAAAAATTGTTATTGTAAATGGCAGTAAGAAACCTTGGAGAAATGATGAAGGATTTGTTATTATGGGAATGAAGCATTTCCTTTTGAATGCAGATAGCTTAGAATTCTAATTTTTTAATAGCATTGTCTCAACAATTGACCTGTCATCTTTTACAACAACTAACAACTTCCGGTTTTTAACAGCTGCAGCTTTTTATTGCGTTTATTTTAATATCGGAATTTATGCTGCGGTAATTGTACCGTTGGCGGAACATTTCAGACCGAGAGAAACTGTTTTAGTGGAACCTGATTTGTAAGTGAATTTTCCTGTTCCTTTTGCAACAGCGCCTGATACGGAGCTGTTTTTTGTGCAGGTCCAGCCGGAAATATAAACTTTATAACTGGTGGCAGCTTTCGTTGCTTTTGCAGTAGTTCCGTTATAAGTGAAGGTGCCCGTTAGTGTAAAGTCCCAAGCTGCTTTTCCATCAGCACGATGAAATGTGTAAGTTCTGCTTGCGGACTTTGTCGAAGCTGCAGCAAAGGGTACAGCTGTATTTTCGAAAACAACCGTTTCGATTACCGCATAAGAGCCGTCCGGGTAATGCTCGGTTTCTCTTGAAATGACTTGTGTTTCTGCAAAGGCAGGTACAGAAGCGGCGATTAATACGGCGATGACGGATAACATGATTATTAGTTTCTTTCTCATTGAGAGTCTCCCTTCTCTTCTTCATTTTCGTGGATTACAATTACATCGGTAGCCATCGTCTGTGTGGTATTAAAATATAAATCAAGAAGGCGCACCGCGGCTGCAATGACTATGACGACTAATATGATGATAACAGCTGTTTTAATTCTGCTTTTTTTCTTTTCTTTTGCAATTTGTTTCGGATGAATATCCGGTTTATCTTCAAGGAATTCCTGTGCTACCGTGCCGGGATCCCCGAACTCGTGATATAAAGCCTCTAACGATAAATCGGGATAGTCAGAAGCATAATCGTACAGCTGCTGGCGAAGTGCCTCGATAAATTCATCTGCATCGATAATATTAAAAATAGAGTTTCTTACCTGCTCTAAATATATTTCAATTTCTCTGATTTCCATATGATGCAGCTCCTTTATGATTTTTCGTCTAAAACGATGGATCTGACGGTATCGGATAATTCCTTATACAGTGTTTTCAGTTCGCTCAGATATCTTCTGCCGGTTTCTGTGATACAGTAATAAATCCGAACTCTGTTTGCATCGGAGATGATTTTTTCGACTTCTGCTACAAATCCCTGCTCCTGCAGTTTATTGAGCGTAGTATAAAGCAGAGGCATTTTATATCTTCCGCTGCTGCGTTCAAGTGCTTCTTTCGTAATCTCGTAAGCATACATTTTTTCCCGTTCGGAAAGTATAGTCAGCACCATGAGCGGAAGCGTTGATTTCTTAAATTGTGCCTCGAAATTCTCTAAAGGATCTCTTTTAGGCGTATTCATATAATCCGGCCTCCTGTGTCTGTATCCCATGCCCTTCTTGAATTGATTATAACAAAACAGGTTAGAGAAGTCAATTAGATATATAAGAATAAAACAAAAACTCAAAAAAGTAATATATATATTATTGACATATATAATGAGATGCGATATTCTTTATGTAGAGTTTTCAGAACAAAACGACAATTTTATGGATACTCCATAAATAAGAAAACTCCGTGTAACTATCACATCTTATTTACTAAGACTTCCCACACCTATTAGGTGTGTTGAACCTTGAAAATTCAAT
>CALBGO010000128.1 GCA_937894585.1 uncultured Eubacterium sp. | reverse complement strand
ATTTTCAATTCATCACTAAGCGAAAAATGAAGGAGATTCAGAAGAAAAGCAAAGGGAGAGAGTAAATTACTATATTACATGTATACTTTAAAAACGCTGTCAGTCCTGTATTTGCAAGCCTTACAGCGTTTTTGTTTCTTCTCAACTGTCAAAGTCGGGAATATACCTCATTGTCAAGAGCTTCACACAGAATCCTGAAAACACACAGAATAAATACTTATAGAAAACAACTAATAAATTCCCTGCACTTTTCACATTTATATTAGAAAAGCGGAAATCGCCACAGGTCTTCCCTACTCTTCTTTAATTTATACTTAAAAAACGGAAAATGCGTTTTCAAAAGTGCGCTTATCAACAAATCACTGATTATAACTTACTTACCGCTCTCAACAACTCCTTATTTCCCCATAATCGCAACACATTTTATAGCATTATTTATAGATTTTGGAATTCGTACACTGTTTACTTAATAGCTTAAGAAGAAGGGGGGCTGCGTCTGCAAAGACAAAACCGTTCGAATGACACGAATTCCGTTTTTTCAAAAAAGCAGTCCTCAATAATTCTGCCACTTGATTGTCTTTTTTTGAAGCCAGGTTACAGCAGCGCCAAGAATCGTCACCACGAATCCGACTACTATAATCCCTGCAACAACCTTAGTATAGTTTCCGTAGGTATTATAATTTACAATATAGTAACCCATTCCCACAGTAGAGCCCATCATTTCCGCAAAAGTCAGCATCATAACCGCTGTCGTCATAGTCACCTTCAATCCTTTGATAATCCCCGGCACCGAATAGGGCAGCAGGATTTCGAATATCATAGAAAAATTCCCAAGTTCCAAAGTCCGCGCAGAATCAATGATATTCCTGTCAATAGATTCCACAGAGATGATGGTCTTCAGGAAAGCCGGCCAGAAAATACCCAGCAGAATCACTACGATTGATGCACTGCGGAAAGTCGGCATCAGCGCAATGACATAAGGTGCAAAAACCACTGAGGGAATCGGCGCTAAAACACTGGCAATCGGAAAAAACACTTCTTTCAGCCGTTTCTGCCAGCCGCAGATCAATCCCAGCAAGGTTCCCGCCGTCAGACCGAAAGTCACACCCAGAAGCAAAATTTTCAGAGAAGATAATACACCAAAAGCCATTTCTTCATAATCCGTGTAAAATGCGTAAAACACATTTTCCGGCGCCGGAATCAGCACCGGATGACATAAATTAAGCTTAGTCACCAGAGTTTCCCATATAATCAGCAGCACCCACAGAATAGATACAATATCTGAAGCCGACGCCCGCTTCTGCGGAAAACGAATCAGACGGTAAAGATAGTATCCCTCCATCAGAGCCGCTGCACATAGAAATGCTGTGCAGCTTTCCGTCTCTTTTCGGGAAGGCAGCAGAATCAACACTGTCAAAACAGCCAGCAATATATGGCTGACGATTATCGGGATCATATTACTGTATTTTTTTATCATTCATACCACCCCGCTAACTCGGCTTTCAGCCGAAGACAGTCGTCCTGTCCTAAATCACCGCAGCAGCAGCTTCTGATACTGTCATCAATTTCCTTTTCTCTGTAAACCTGTCCATCTTTGAGAAACACAATCCTGCTGCCCATCATCATCGATTCCTCCAAATCATGGGTGACAAAGAGAACAGTCTTTTTTTCTTCTCCCTTTTCCCAAAGATCCCGCAGCAGCTGCTGCAGCTCCCTGCGGATTTTGGTATCCAAAGCGCCGAAAGGTTCGTCTAACAGCAAAAAAGGAGAATCCATAGCTAAAGCTCTGGCAATAGCGGTTCTCTGCCGCATTCCGCCGGAAAGCTGATAAGGATATTTATCCATATCATCTCCCAGTCCGGTCTTCTTCAGAAAGTATTCAGCCCGCTGCTCTGCCTCCGCCCTGTCAAAACGTTTTGTCTTGTGCATAGCAAACAGAACATTCTTTTTTACAGTCATCCACGGAAAAAGAGAATACTGCTGAAACACAATCGTCCTGTCCGCTGCCGGACCGGATATTTTTTTGCCGTTTATATAAATCTCACCGTCCTGCTGCCGGTCAAGACCTGCAGCAAGACGCAAAAGTGTTGATTTTCCGCAGCCGGAATGACCGATAATGCAGAGAAATTCCCCGTCATTTACAGTCAGACAAAAATCACTGAGTACAGGCTTTTGTCCTTTCGGATAAGTAAAAGTCACATTCTTAAACTCTATCATTTATTATTGGCCTCAAACTCTTCCAATAACTGTTCATAAATCTCTGCATTTTCTCCTTCTTCAATCAGATTCTTCAGCGCATCTTCGTAGATGGAAGTATCTATATAATCTGCGATATCATATTTGGTATCTTTATCTATATCACCGTTTCCCTTCATCACTTCATAGAAGTCCTCCACCTTTTTCTTGTTGGGATCAAGAGATACAATCATCGCATTGTCATAATCTTTTGTTCCGTACATAATTGCTTCCACATATTCCGCATCCTGACCGGAGTATTTTACCAGCGCATCAATGCTGGTTTTTTTGTCATTCATAAAGGTTACATAAGCCCGCAATGCAGCCATTTCAAATCTTACCAGCGCATCCCGCTTATTTTCGATGGTATTTCTTGAGGTTGTCTGTCTGCAGCAAGGAAAGTCTTTTTCAAAGTCACCGACCTGAAAACCGACAGAAGCGCCGGTCTGCTCAGCAATATAACCATAACCGCTGTTTACCATACCTGTTACGAAGCATTTTATTTGATGCCGTAATTTGCAGAATTCGGCAAATTAAAATATCACATTTTCAGCCTTGTTATAACGGTAATAATTTTTTTCTATTACTGTTATAACAAGGATTCCAGGGGTTCGGGGATGGAAGATCCCCGCATATTTCTTCACAATTTAATTCTCCGAAAATGGCATATTATAATGTGCTGGTCAACACCATACCGATATCCACTTCTCCCTTATTCACTGCCTCTACAATAGACTGGGAAGAATCCAGATAAATAAATTCTGCATCGATCCCGGCTTCTCTTAAAAGACCTTTCATAATCATATGGCCTGTCTCCATTCTGAAGCAGCCGAATTTCTTGCCTTCAAACTGGGACAGATCAGTGTATCTGGTTCCGTCCGCTACAATACCCTCACTGCCTTCAGAAATCGTGCCGCCGAATATGACAACATCCGTTCCCTGAGAAATGAAGCTGCAGCTCGAAATAGAACCAAATGGCAGGATATCCAGCTTGTCCAGACTCACAGCAGTTAAACCATCCGGCAGCGAATTGATTTTTTCAAACTGCACATCAATACCGGCTTCGTCAAAATAACCTAACTCTTCTGCGATAATGATGCAGGCAGTCTTGATATCTTTACCGATCATACCGACCTTCAGGGTTACAACCTCTTCCGATTCACCTGTTTTACCGTCTTCAGCGCCTGTCTTCCCCGAAGCCTCTTTGCCGCCGCAAGATGCCAGAAACGCCGTCAGCGACATTATCATAGTAAAGCAAAGTAAAATTGATATAAATTTCTTTTTCATCTTTCGTTCCTCCGTTACAATACATTTATGAGTTCAGATAAAACCGGATTTTATCAGCTTCACCTATTGATTTTTATTAGACCTTATCTATTAAACGATATAGTACTACATAAAAAAACGAAATTCAATAAGACTTAGTCAACTACAAAAAATAACTCTAAATCAGAAAAAAAATTTACCAAAATATAAAAAGTCGGCTTTGCCGATTCCCTCAAGAGAATGCAAGGAGCAGCGCGAGTGTTGGTATTCCGAAAGTATCAAATAAACAGTATTTCCTAATCGAGTAGGAGGGAGCGACTAACTCCCGTCCTCTCACACCACCGTGCGTACG
>CALBGO010000127.1 GCA_937894585.1 uncultured Eubacterium sp. | reverse complement strand
TGTTGAGACAGCTGAATTTATGTTCAGCCACCCCAACATTTATTATAGAACCCAATTTATCTGCAAGCTCGTTAATAATTGGAAAAGACTTTACCGGAAGCCCTAACCGGTCTGTTCGCTTAATACCTCTATACACAACACACTCACCCTCCCGGAGTCTCGCAAGGTCATCAGGATACATCAGTGGCTGCGATTCTGCAGACTCTGTAAAGTTTTTGTCGGTGCCCGTTCTGCTTCCTGACCTCTGAATTTCAATTACCGTGCGGTTTCCAAGCATATCAGAAAACTCTTCTGCCGTTTCTTTTCCAATAGATTTGATATAAATCTGATTCGCAAAGTTTTCCAAAATGGTTTTTGCCGCATCTCCATACTTTTCCGGTAGCTGATTCAGTGACTGCAGATAAATGTCATAGCTGATTCCAAGTCCAAGGTTATATGTTACAAAGCTCGGAAATTCTTCTATTTTCGGGAAGTTTCCAAATTCGTCCAAAATAAAGCGCACATTACGGTCTAACTTACCGTTTTCGCCTTTCCTCATAATGGTAAGTTCACTCAAAAACTGGGTTACCTGTGTAACAAAAGTCGTTACCAGGAAGTGATTGGATTTATCATTTGGTGGTATCCCAATAAAGATTGCAACCGGCTTTTTCCCATAACCAAGTTCTTCAAAATCCACATCGTTGGTTGCGGTAAGTCTGGCAATGTTGTCCAGTGCAAAGATGGAAAGAGCTGACTGCATATTGATATACACGCTTCCCTTTGTCTTACTTCCTGCCGTTTTGATTTCCTGATATAACGCCTTTGCATAATCAAGCGGCGGCCTTTGGCTGAAATATTCATCAAGAGCCGTCTCTAAAATCTGTTCTCTTTCGTTATCATCTCTTGCTTCCGATAGTGCGCCTGCTTTTCGGTCACAAAGCTCTCTAAAAAAATTCAAACATGAAAAACAGCTAATATTTTTCTCATTGGGATAAACTTCTGTAAATGGGATTGTGTCCGGAATATATGATACATACTCGTTCAAAAGTACATCTTCTGAAAGCGCTTGCATTTCCTTAAATTTCTGTATTGCTACAATCTTAAGATCCGGTTCTAATTGATTGAACGCTTCTCTTTTCTCTACCCATGCTTTTCTGCGTTCTTCGTTTAAGGTTCGGTCTGCTTCAAGGCAGTCTGTTGTCACGGCAACAATCAGTGCGGTAAAAAGATCTGTTGCAGTATTTTTCCAAATAGGTTCCTGGGTGCTGTTATCTGCAGCGAAAACAGAAAAAGCAAATGCTCTTGCCGCAAGCTGTGCTTTTTCTATGTATCCTGCTTTATAGTAATCGATGACAAGCTGCAGCGGGTTATACCCCATCGATGCCAGTGGGTCTACAAGATTCAAAAGTTTTACAACATACCCTCTTTTTTCTAAAGTAGACTTAGCACTACGGTAAAGTTCCATTTTAGGGTCGGATATAATCATGCTCGGGCGGTTCTCCAGTTTATCTGCTCTGGAATACACATCAATTGTCGGAAATACATACATTTCACCTTTACCGGATCTGGTCGTACCAATGACAAGCGTATTGGATTTACTGTCATCAATAAACAGGCGATTTCCCTGCCTTGATACAATCGTGCCGCCTTTGCCTGGAAAAAAGGCATTTCTAAGTGGCACAGATTTGTATTGTTCTCTGACTTCCTTCTGGGTGGTCCATCTTGCTTCACCTTTCTGTCCGTGATTCAGCTCTTTATCACTCAGACTTGTCCTGATCTGATACACAAACATGGCATCAAGCACGATGAGTACAAAGAACATAAACAGATATAGCACGCCGGCTGTTCCAAACATTCTTTCCGGCTGCGGCAAAATATTTTCTATGCCAAGATAATCCCAGGCATTTTCAATGTCTTTTGCAATTACAACCAGATTACTGACGGTATTTACGATATAGTTAAATCCAAAAAAAAGAAATAAATCAATGCCTAACAAGAGAAACGGAATGACTTTCCAATTTCCAAGGGTTCTGTTTAAGCGCATCGTTTTAATTTCGTTATCACTTCTCAAAATGCCGCCTCCTATTCAATTTCTTTCCCATCATCTTTTACAAGATATATCGACTTCCCATTTTCTTTTGCATGGTTTAAGCTTTCTTCTTGAAATTTGCCGATTTGATGATCCAGATAATCATAAAGATCGTCCCCAAAGAAACTACTATACGGACTGTCTAAAAAACTCTGATAAACCTTTTCCTGCAGCGTTTCATCTCCTGCGATATCTGGAAATTCAACAGAAAGAAGTGCTTTAAACTGCTCTTCATAATTCAGTTCTGCAAATTGTTCATTTGAAAGCTTATACAGCGTTTCAAGTGATGGATATTGCTTTCTCATTTCTGTAAGTCTTTTTTCAATATCTGATAGGTTCGGTGCAGCAAAAGAATCCAACTCATCTATAAGAGCCTGATAATCCATGCTGTTTTCATCAAACTGCATCATGGATTTTTTAAGAGCTGAAACATAATATGCAGCTGTTTCTTTCTCAGTCTGCAGCTTCAGATATTCTTTCACAGCCTTGTCATTCACGTCAAGCACATTTCCGGTAATCAGCGTAATGTCTTCTTCTAAGTCACATAATCTGTTTGTCATCGCTTCTGAAACCACCGCTTCCAACTCTGATCCAAAATACCCTTCCCGCATTTCAACAATTCTGATTGCTGTTTCTATATTCTGCTGACTCTGCTTATCAAGTTCTACGATGAAATTAAGCCTGTTTACTCCTGGTGCAATCACTGCAACAGGTTTTTCCAAATCTTCCTCTTTAAACATTTCATTAGTTACTTCTTTCTTGCTATGCAGCACTTTGTCATTATTTAAAATGGTCTGTTTCATCCGATACTCCTCAAAGTCGGAAATTGCAGCCGAAAGCGAAGATAATTCACTGTTATAATAAGTACCGTGATCCCATTGCCCGGTTTTCTCATTCCAGCCGTGTGCAATGATAACCGAGCTATCAGTGTCTCTTATCAGCAATAGTCTCTGCTTTTCGCCTGCCTGGTTAATTTCGTCCAGTACCG
Source organism: uncultured Eubacterium sp. (assembly GCA_937894585.1). Classification (GTDB taxonomy): domain Bacteria; phylum Bacillota; class Clostridia; order Peptostreptococcales; family Anaerovoracaceae; genus Senimuribacter. Next base: position 13,697 of record CALBGO010000127.1, on the reverse strand, counting down.
TAAAAATTTGATCGCCATTTTGTATTTTTCGTAAATTCATTTCGATGTTCCCTTCTAAATTCAGCTTCGATATTGCAAAAACGATGTTTGCATATAAAGCCAAAGAAAAAGACCGTGGTGGGAGGTCATAATTCACCTTGCACCCGGTCCATGTTCCTTTCGTACCGTTTATACCATTCATCAGTTTAATTCCGATTGCCGGCGGTTCCCACTCCTGAAGATTTTTTGTATAATCGTCCAGTAAAAAATCCGTCGATTTTACACCGTCGGAAATTGCAGAAGTCTTCTCCTCTCCGCAAGCAGGAAAAAAACGATGCCTCCTATCTATCTCTGGTAAATATCGATCCAGCCATTCCTGTTTTTCTTCAAGTGCATATTTGCTATCATCAAGAACTGAAGATAAAATGTTTACTTCGATTTCGGGATTTTCTTTGATAAAAATCTTCAACCCCTCAAGAACCTCTGTATGTGGTTCCAGTTTCGCAAAATATCCTTTTTCATACAAGGTTTCCAATGTATCTACAGGCGTAAAAACGGCCAATGTACCATCCATATCAACGAATAATCTCATACAGATCTCCTTTTCATTACTGTTAATTTGAATTCTTACGAATAATGCAGTTCGAAAAACGAACTGTAAATTGACCCTCGCCAAAGTTGTCGGAAGGTTTAACGCCTGCTGCACCGCCTGCTTTCCGGAGTAGTGCGGCGAGCGGAGTCTGAACACTCACCAATACCCATACACTCTTCCACTATTTTTCTTTTGACATAATACTTACTCCACCTCATACTCCATTGAATAGTCATTCTGCATTTCCAGTCTTTTGCGTTTCACGATTTCCAGATCAATCTCACGAATATCGTAAGCATCGATGCCGGATTCAAAAAACACATCTGCTGCCGCAGTCTCTGTGTATCGCTGGCTCAAATCAAGCTCATCTGCATCCAGGATCACCATATCCTTAGAGTAAAGTATATAAGCCGCTTTATTACCGCCCACTGCCATCACAATATAATGTCCATCTGCCGTATAAGCAAACTTACCATCTTCATTTTCAATCTTTTCATCTTGTTCTTCTGTTTCCAGTTCACTTCGCAATAAAGCAAGTCTTAATTCCTTTTCCGAAAGTTCTTCAGCATTCGGGAATTCTCGCTGCAGCTCTTTTGATACTCTGTCCATCTGAAGCTTAATTTCCGAAACCTTTTTTTCCGTTTCTGCTGCTTTTTCCGAAAAACCAGAAAGCACTGTGTCCATATTTTTAATAATCTTACCCGGTTCTGCACCACGCTCAAAAGTGTATATACCTTCCCCTACAAGCCGCAGTCGGTATCTGCTGTTATAAAACAATGTGTCGATTCGAAATCCTTTGTACTCTGCAATGGTCTTCCAATTCTCACAATCTTTATACTTTGCACTAAGCTCAAAGACTGCAGCGCCTGCAGTTTCCGGATCAGTAAGCTGCACATTTTCAAAAGCAACATTAAACGGATCTTCTTGATGCTGCTCATAAAGCTTAGCATCTTTCATATATGCCTTCATTTTCTTTCCCGCATCAGCAAGCTCAGCAGGCAGCTTTCTCAAAAGCAGATCTCTTAATCTGTGCTGTTCACCCTCAAAACTCTGACGCATCATTTTCAGCTTATTCACATCATTTTCAAGCTCCATACGCTCTTTGATTTTCGGATCACCTGTACAAAGTGCTTTTGTAACCGCATAATCAAGCTGTGTTGTATCGATATTTTCCATGCTCCGGGCTGGGTTTTTACTTGTCATAACCTGATCGATAGACTTCTGTTTTCTTTCTAACAGCTGCCAGGAATATGTATCAAAGGTATCCTTTGTAATATAGCGGAAAATGTTTACGCTTTTGTTTTCATTTCCCGGACGAATTGCTCTGCCGTCCTGCTGCTCAAGATCCGAAGGTCGCCACGGCACATCTAAGTGATGCACGGTAATCAATTTTGTCTGCACATTTGTGCCGGCGCCCATTTTCGGTGTACTTGCCAAAATAAATCTTACCTTGCCCTGACGCATCTTCGAAAAGAGTTCTTCTTTCTTTGCTTCCGTATTGTAATCATGAATGAATGCAATTTCATGATCCGGTACGCCGCCTTCTATCAAGCCTTTTTTCACTTCCTGATACACAGTAAAAGATCCGTCTTTTTTCGGTGTACTCTGGTCACAGAAAATCAACTGCGTGGAACGAGCTTCCATAGTTTCGTTATAAATCTCAACGCATTTTTCAATGCAGGCATCGGTTTTCGTGCGACCAAGCGGATGCAGATGATCACCTGTTAACAGTCTTTCATCAAGCGCAAGCCTTCTTCCGTCCGTGGATATTTTCAGCATGTTATCAATCGCCGGATCTATATTTCCTTCTCGGATGATATCTGCTCTCTTTCCGATCTCTCGGATCATCTCCTGCTGCTTCACCGTTGCCGGAACTACAATATTTTCTACCTTTGCTTCCGGCACATCAAGCTCAATCGTGTCTGCTGTTTTTATATCTGCTACCTGCTTGAAAAGACTCATGAGTTCCGGCAGATTGAAAAATCTTGCAAACTGGGTACGCTTTCTGTACTTCGTTCCCTCAGGGGCAAGTTCCCATACCGTTTCTGTTTCGCCAAACAGTGACGCCCAGGAATCAAAAGTCAAAATGCCGTATTCTTTTAAGGTTTCGTACTGCAGATATCTCTGCAAGGTATAAAGCTCGGCAATGGAATTTGATATCGGCGTTCCGGTCGCAAAGGTAATTCCCTTTCCTCCGGTCAGCTCATCTAAATAGCGGCATTTCGCAAACATATCATAAGATTTGTTTGCACCGTTTGCAGAAATTCCCGCAACATGATTCATCTTCGTCTGGAAAGCCAAATTCTTATAGTTATGTGCTTCGTCAACACATAAAAAATCTATTCCAAGCTCTTCAAATGTCACGGTGTTATCTTTTCTGCTGCTGTCATTTAATCGTTCAAGCTTCACTTTCAGCTTCTTTTCCATCCCTTTCAGCTGCTTAATTGTAAAACTTTCTCCATTTTCTGATGCGATATTCAAAATTTCTGACTGAACATCATCAAGCTGCTGCTGGATGAACGCTCTCTGCCGCTGTTTTGACAATGGAATTTTTTCAAACTGGCTATGCCCGATAATCACTGCATCGTAATCACCTGTTGCAATTCTACTGCAGAACTGCTTTCTGTTTTCCGGCTGAAAATCCTTTTTGGTTGCAGCAAGCACCTTTGCCGTCGGATATAAGGTCATGAAATCCTTTGCCCATTGTTCTGTCAAATGATTTGGCACTGTAATCATCGCCTTGTTACAAAGTCCAAGCCTCCTTTTTTCCATAACTGCAGCAATCATTTCAAATGTTTTTCCTGCACCTACGCAATGAGCAAGCAAAGTATTACCGCCATAGATTTGTCTTGCAATCGCATCTTTTTGATGCGGTCTGAGTTCAATTTCTGCATTCATTCCGGGAAAAGTGAGATGACTTCCGTCAAATTCTCTTGCAACCGTACTATTAAATCTGGTGTTATAAATTTCCTCTAATCTTTCTCTTCTTGTTTCGTCATTCCATACCCAGTCTTTGAACTTCTGCTTAATCAGTTCCTGCTTTTCACAGGCAAGCGCTGTTTCCTTTGCATTTTGCACTGTCCTGGTTCTACCATCTGCATCTGTTACCGTATCGGTAATGTTTACAGTCCGCATATTTAAGCTATCTTTAATAATACGGTAAGCAGATGCTCTTTGCGTACCATAAGTTGTATCGGCAAGCATATTGCCTCGATCACGATTTTGATTTTCAATCGCCCATTCTCCGGTCAGCTCGTTATATTTAATCTCTATGACATTTCGTGTATAAGACGGTGTTTCAAGAAGCTCAAACATAAAATCTTCATAAATATCTTCCGGTACCCAAAAACTTCCAAGCCTGATATCAATTTCTGCAGATGTAAGATGTGACGGCATCGCACCTGTAAGCGCATCTACATTCTGCACAAAATCCTCATCAATTTCAGCCATTACTTTTGCAACGGAAAGTTTGCTTCTGATATTCCCGGAAAGATATTCATCTGCAGTCACATATTCTCTGCTTTCCGGATGTTGAATATCGGGAACTCTGTAAATAATGCCGCGAAGATCATTTACAACTTCTTCCTCGCTTTTTCCTGAAAGTGCTGCCATATACGGTATATCTACCGCTGCTTTTTCTGACAGTGATACCGCCAGTGCTTCAGAGGCAGTATGTACTGCCGATGCGGTTTCTGCTTTGCGAATGGTTCTTTTGGTAAAGATATCTGCTTTCGATACAAGATTTCCATCATCATCTATGTTTTCAAGAGAACAAATCAGCGGATATCCCGAGTCCTCACGAAATGCAAGGCTGTTTGCTTTCGAGTTAATCAAACCAAACTTTTTTGTAAATGATTCATAAACCGTATCCAGCCTCTCCTGCAGACTTTGAATCTCTTCATCACTACCATCAGCAAGCTGCAGGCTAATCAGTTCTCTAACGGAATCTCTGATTTCCACCATTGCTGCCGCCCGTTTGATTGCCGTATCATTTAAAGCAGCAGGCTTCATAATAGAATTCTCTTTGTAATAAAGTTTTCCGTCTATCAGAGAATAGGAATAATTCGGCAGATCTGCATCTGCTGGAATCGCTTCTTCCTGCTCAAATTCATTAAAAATCGTAAACTGCGGAACCTGCCCTTGAATTTGCATCACAGCTTCATCAAGCTTTTGTTCAAACTGCTTCTCATCATCCAAAACGCAGGTTGTCTCATTACCGAATCTTCCGGAGATTTCCCGCATGGTTCCGATAACCATTTCCGGATGCTCTACAAAATACCGATTGTATGTAATGCCATTTGCATCGGTATCTAAAGAAAGCCAGCTTTCTGCTTCCGATACGACTACCGGAGCCATACGTTTCTGAAGGAATAGAATATCACTGGTTACTTCTGTTCCGGCATTTGCCTTAAACGCAGTATTCGGTAGTCTGATTGCACCAAGAAGTTCTGCTCGCTCTGCAATGTATCTTCTGACGGAACTATTCTTCTTGTCCATCGTCCCTTTGGAAGTCATAAGAGCAATCACACCGCCCGGTCTGACCTGGTCGATTGTCTTTGCAAAAAAATAATCGTGAATCAAAAACGAACCACGATTGTTATATTTCTTATCATTGATACTGTAATCACCAAACGGTACATTCCCAACAGCAAGATCAAATGTATTATCTAAAAAGCCTGTCTCTTCGTACCCTTTAATCTGCACATTGGCAGACGGATACAGCTTTTGTGCTATGCGGCCGGAAATGCTGTCAAGCTCCACGCCGTAAAGCTTTGACTTTTCTTTCAAATTTTCCGGCATTTTACCGAAGAAATTCCCGGTTCCCATAGAAGGCTCCAGGATATTTCCTCCGGTAAATCCAAGGTTTTCAACTGCATCGTATATTTTTTCTATTACCAAAGGCTGTGTATAATGTGCATTTAAAACGCTCTCCATTGCAGCATTATATTCTTCCTCTGTCAACAGATTTTTCAGTTCATCATTTTGGCTTCGTCCGTCTTCAAAGCTTTCCGCAAGTCCGCCCCAGCCGACATACCCGGATAAAATCTGCTGTTCTTCCTTTGTTGCCGGACGATTTTCCTTCTCGATCTCTTTTAAAATTCTGATTGCAGCAATATTCGCCTGAAACTTCTCAGATTTTGTGCCTTTTCCAAGATCATAGTCTGTAATCGAAAAATCGGCGGTTTCAAGAGATTTCTGCACTGTTTGATCAACTTGTTTTCCGGTATCTGTTTCCTCGCTGAAAACTTCATTTTGAGCCTCTCTTTTTACAGTTGCCTGCTGAGAAAGCATTTCTTTTGCAAATTCAATGGTTTCTCTTCTGAATATCGGAAGTCCCACATGATTTACAAAGGTAATATCCTGCAGCGACACATAACCGGACTCTTCGTGAATCTGATCTATCCGATATTTTCGGTCCTCATAGATAAACTCTTTTCCAACAATAAATTCAGAAGTGGTTTCTTTTTCTATCTCTTCCGGCACCGCATAATACTGTTCAGCTTCCTTTTGCAGCACTTGCAGCTTTGTTTCCTCGCCTTCCGATAAGACTTGCGATTTTAAGAATGGAACCAGTGCATTTTTACCCCAGGTGAGCTTTTCCATCTGCTCCTGATAATAAACATCGCCTTGCGCCTTCCATTCCGGAATATACGGACTTTCAGGAGAAAGTGCATAATCATAATATGCTGCAATGTGATCAATCAGAGTTCCCTGTTCACTTCCGATATCAAACCTACCGTCAAAGGAGAATTCCTCTCCGGAAATCATACCGCTGACATTGAAATTGGTTTTCAGATATCCGCCTTCACCCCGCCCCCTTTCCATTTCGTCAAGCATTCCGAAAAGCTGATTTCCAAGCGCAAAACTTAAGTCTCCTGCATCTTGAAAGGCATTACTGTGAAACAGTGGATGTTCCGATGTTTCAGTAATAACAGACAAAGTAAGATAAGTCGGCAGCATCCTTTTTTCATACTGCTTCATGTCTTCTTCTGTCAGCCATTCCGGCTTTTTATCTTTCGGAAGCATCGCATAAAGCTTCCACATTTCCTCAATCTGTTCTTTCGGTGTTTCCGCCCAAAGTACTTTATCTTGCTGCTGTCCGTTTCCTAAATAATAGTCGCAGTCTGATTTCAGTCTGCTAAGCATCTTATACTGATAAGTATAATCCTGTTCTTCTATTTCATCATCTTCTGCCTCTATTTCCTCAGCCCGCATTTTTTCTGTGAGCTGCATATTTCTTTCTGCAAACAGCTCATAACGCTCGAAAACTTCTTTCCAGTTCATAGAAAGCGTTTCGCATCCCGTCTTTTTTACACGAACGCCTTTTCCGTCATACTCAAACCAGGCATTGTCATTTGCAGCGCTTCCGCCAAGACCAAACTCTTTCTTTAAGATTTCTCTTTTTTCCTCGTCTGTATGCAGCTCTGAAAAAAATGCAAGCACTCGTTCTCTATCCAGAAGCTGTGCATCCAGTTCATCCTGTGTAATAAACAGTTCCCGATCCGGCTCTTCAAATTCCGGAACCGGATATTTCTGTGTCATAGAAAGCATCCTATCAAGATGCTGCTCTATGAAAATTCCGCTCCTCAATGCAAGTGGTAATCTGTAAAGCTTTGGATTCTCCTTTGTATCACGAAGATAATCTCTTATTTCCGCAAGTACATTCTGCATATATTCCGGCTCTTTAAGCAGCTCTGACTGATGTTCCACATACTCAGAAAAGCCTGGATATTGTTTTTCGGTTTCTATGTCAAGACATTTGCAATAACCAAGTTTTCTTGCCTTTTCGCTTATATCCTGTCTCAGATAAAATAATCGTTCTGCTGTTTGTGACCGCTGATCCTGCGGTATATCAAGATATGCGCTCTTTCCAATGTATCTTCCCTCATTTAGAAGTTCCTCAATTCTTGCTGCAGCTTCTTCCCAACCGATTCTCTCGGCGAATTCCGTCATTGCAAGATTTCCTTTGGAAACAAAAATGCCGTCTGGATCTGCCCATGCCGCATAACGCTCACCCTGATATACAAGACCTCTGCCGCCGGCATATTCATTAGAAATAATTTCTATCAGATCTGCACCGGTTTTACCTGCCATCAGAGCTGCAGTAATTTCTTTTTTATGATCATCTCTGATATTGCACAGAATTTCATCTTTAATTTCAGGCATTAAAAAAGGCGAAGCTACAATTGCAGTTCCGCCTGTCAGATCGAAGTTTAGCTGTAAACCAGCTGTGTTAACACGATATTCTCTGCTTCCATCTTGATATTGTTCATAGCTCTGGTCCATTTGACCGGATCGCGCATTTTCAGTTCCTCGGTAATTCCCCGTTTCTCTTTCATCACCTGCACCTGCCTCCGGTACATTTCCTCTGCTTCCTGATTGATTTCCTGAAGATGTTCCTTCAGGCTGCAGGAAAGGCTCAGCTGCGTGAACAGGCTCTGTCTCTCTTCTTTGAGATATTCCTTCCTCATTTGTCCGTATCTGCCGATCTTGATATCCGGTTCCTCCTCGAAGTCCGGCAGATAATATGCGCCCACTTTCTTGTATTTGATCTCTTCCATGTTCAATACTCCTTTCCTGTCTTTTTTCTTTATTATATTCCACTTTCTGCTTCTTTACAAGGTATGCTTTTGCTTCTTTTTCAATACCGGAAAGCACGCTTTCTGCTGCAATCTGAATCACTTGTCCGACTTCAAAAAACAACTCTGTTCGGAACATTTCATTTTGCACTTTGGAAAACGGAAAATCAGATTCCTTGTATTCTGATACAGAAAGTCCGCACCGTTTTCGAATGATGTATGCCGCAGAATTTTTTACAATCGTAAGCAGATAATCAAGATCATTCACTATGCCTTCCTCCTGCATCATTTCAGGATCATTTTCTGCAAGATCGTCTACATAAGACATAAATGCATCGTTTGCCGCACTCTCTGACGCCTGCACCAGCTTTTCCTCAAAGCCTGCAAGTTCATTTAATTCAAAGGTATTTTCCAGATACTCTTCAGCTACAGGCTTTACCTTTTCATCAAGATACCATAAATGAACTGCCGTATTTCCTTTTTTATCAGCGGCATCCCTTGCATCAAACACATAGATCGTTTGCTCAAAACGGTCCTCTTGTACAAGCCGAATCCCTTTCGTTCCTTTTAGAATTGAGCGCCCCATCCGGTTCCACTGCTCCATTCCGGTACAGGCTTCGCAATCCGGTCTCTGGGTGAAAATTGCCACCTGATTGGCAAACTGATATTTATACAGATAAGATGCCGTATCAAGAAAAGAAATCCAATCCTTCTCCCCGGCAAAAACGCCTTCTTTATATCTTTCTATTCGTTTTCCCAAATTTCTCTTTGAAATTGCCATAAGTTCTCACCTCATTATTCCAATTCAAAACCGGTCATGTACCGCTGAGCTTCCCCTCTGATGCAAACCGGCATTTTAATTTGATTTTCCCTGCAGATCTGCTGCGCTGCCTTTTTGTCAAATGAAAATGGTTTATCCCAGTTTTCATCCACTTCATCTGCAGCAGATATCATTTTATAAATCTCCCGTTCCATCATAAGTATGGAAAATCGTTTCGGATCACTTTCTGCAGTAAGTCCTGAAAGCTCCGGATATTTTTCGTAAATATATAGCTGTGTATTTTCTGCAGCCTCCGGATCCATTTGAATCCAGTCCCTACATTCCTCTAAAGATTCAGACATACCGCCTTGTGACAATTCCTTTGATAGAATTAACGACGGTAATAGTTTTCCAGGTACTCTTGCCGGATGTTCAAAATCATACTGCTCTAAGAACTGATATATAAAATCTTTTACATATAGTTTCTGCTCTGGTTCTTGGTAGATGCTCTTATCATACTCATAGTTAAAAATCTTACTTTTGCTGACTCTGATGCTTTTTTCTGACGCCCTCTGATATTCTTTTTGCGTGTAAATTTCTCCCTGCCACAAAAGATAGTCATAAGTTCTTTGTGCATCCCGAAAAAGTTCTATCAGTTTTTCAGGCTCAGCAGCAAGCTTAGTTCCCCATTCTGATAAAATTCTGTTATGCACAGCTTTGCTTCTTTGATCACGCACTGGCATTTGATATGCAAATTCTGTGCTTAAAAGCATTGAGGTCATATCGCAAACTAAAAGTTCACTTGGATATCCCTGATGATCAAAACCTCCATCAACGCACCTGCATAACCTTGCTGTATGACCGCTTGCATAAGCAAGCTGTTCCATCAATGCTGCCTGATAGCTTTCACTATTTTGAAAGCACTCTTTCTTCGGAAGATGTATGCTGTCATTTTCCAATCGATAAGATGCAGTCCGGCCGCCATCATTGATCACAGATATACCGGTGTTTGCTACAATCGTCTCTGCCGCTTCTTGCAGACTTTTCTGATGCACTCTGCTTTCTGAAGCAGCTTCAATGCCTGAAAGCTGCTCTATGTTATATACACTGATATACTGTGCTTTCAGCTGCATATTTTCCCGGTTCGTACTGCTGTAATACGCTTTCCAGCTAATTGCTGCATTCTGTTCGCTATCGTAAGGCAAGAAGTATTCAAGTTGTACCGGCTTTTGTCCTTCTGCAATACTTCCTCCCGCAGCTTCTGCTTGTTTTTGAGTATACCAAACCGGCATATGGTATCCGCACTGTTCCTGCTGATAACCTAAAAGAAACCGGTTCACTCCCTGAAAGCTCTTTCCATTTGCTGCTTTCGGCGCTTTTTTCTCTGCACCCCAGGCTATTCTCCAGTCCGCTCTGCCTTCTGTAAGTGAACTGATAAATTTATCTGCAAGCTTCTCTCTGTATGACTTTACAGTATTTGCAGAATCTGTCTCTATTAAATTCGCTTCTAACAATTCCTGTTCCGAAATCGTTTCTGTGTCAATAAAAATGGTAATTTTCTCCATACGATCACCTGATTTATACTATAAAAAAATCCCGACTGAGCGTGCGGGATTTTGACTATGCGTTTCCATTGATTGTTTCATTTCTAAAAGGATGAATAAATAACTTCACAAGCCATCACAAGGCTTGCTGCTATAATAGGCGGCACTGTATTCACCGTAAAAATCTGTTTCATACCTTTCTTACTTTTATCAAAGATACGGACAAACAGATACCAGGTAAATGCCATTAGGGGTATGGTTGAAATCCATACCAAAAATAAGTTCAACTGCTGACCATACTTAAAAGCGGTCTGCATTCCCAAAATTGTAAAAAGAACCATAATTACAATGCAGATCCATTTCATACCCTGTTTTACCATATCAATCATATCTCCTGCTCTTTCTGTAGTGCCGGAAAGAAAACTTTCCTCCCGGCACTATTATACCATATTAAAAAGTAAATGCGCTCGAAACTTCTTTTGCAAGGACAACGGCTCCCAACACAATACCGCATCCAATTACTACCCACGGTAAAGCTTCTTTCGCCTTATCCTTAGACTTCTGTGATGGAATTACAAACATAACACCAATTCCGACTAACACAATGGCCACCAGCATATTGACAAGCGGCTGCCAGGTTGTTACCAGATTGTAAAGTGATGTCATAAATTGTTTCATGAAATACCTCCCTTATGCTTCTGCAGAAGCTTCTTGATCTCTCTTTTTTCTAATAATCATCAAAATAACAGCAATCAAACCGGCGATGATGATAACGGCAGCACCTGCAATCAGGATTTTCTGAAGCAAGGTAAGTCCGACCTTTTCATAGGTTACAATAGCTGTTAATTCATATGAGGTTTCCTCTATACCATTGGAATACTCCGCCGTCGCATCGTAAGTAGCAAGCTGCGGGCTGTCTGCTGTTACCGTTTCCGTGTAATATGCAGTCCAGTTTGCACTTCTCTGCTGTCCGGAAAACTCCGCATATCTGACAGTTCTTCCGTTTTCTTTTTGGTAATCACCGGTCCATCTTCCGCTTGTAATCCGGTAGTTTTCCGGATCATATCCAAGATGGGAAAGCAGCACTTCCTGATATCCCTCAAATTCCGGGGAATCCGGATTGTTCGGGATTCTGATATCACCGAACTGATAATATGAGACATCTCTATCTCCGATAAATCTTGCTTTTACAGTAAACGGCTTATCGTAGCTGCTGCCACTTTGTTCTACACGCTGCAGATGTCCAGTCACCGTAATGGTGCTGCCGTCCGGCAGAGTGGCGGTAATGTCTTTCGTTGCCGGAGCATTCGGTCTTTGATTCATTCCTGTAAAAGTCATGGTGCCGGTTGCTGCATTTCTTTTGTGTTCTGTCCATTTCACATCGGAAAGCTGCAGCTTTTTCCCGGATTTCAACCTGATTGTTTTCGGCACCTTTTTCTCAGAAAGTCCCGTATAGGTTCGGGTTCGCTTTACCGGCTTTTTTTGCTTGTTTTCTCTAAATTCAACCTTTATTGCACGATATTTTCTTCCGTCAATTCTTATCTCCTTGCGGGCTTCACTAAGATCTCCTTCTTCAAGATCAGAAACTGCAAGTTTTGCATAATCTTTGTTCTTTGTTGTTAAGTTGTATTCCTTTGTCACAGACTCCGCTGCATAAACAGCGCCGGAAAAGCTTAATAACAGAACCATTAAAATACTGATCACTCGCTTTATTTTCATTTTTTTCACCTCCTATCTGCACTAAAAAAGGACTCCGCAGCAAACGCTACAAAGTCCAAAATGCGCCGCAAAAGCGGCATTATACAAAAATGAGTATCCTGTGGTAAAATGTCATAAAGATTTTGCTTTCACAATTTCCCCTGTTTTGCAAATTTCCTGTAAAACCTGCTCATAAACACTCATTCGCTGTTCAAATCCTTTCGGATCGAATTTCATGTATTCCAGTTCAATTTCAGTATTGTTATTCATTTTTCATTCTCCTTTAATCCCTTCAACCTTTGCAGAATGAAAAATTTCATTCTGCTCAAGGTGTATATTAAAAGCAATCTGTAATCAGTACCATATACTCTCACATTGAGTTCCTGTTCCCATGGCAAGATATCGATTTTTCTTTTTTTTAAGCTTTCTCTTACCTTTTGTGTATCATAAACGAAAGCCAAATCATTTTCCACGGTAAGATATGGGAAAATCTGTTCGGTATCATAATAGGATGCTTGCATAGTTCCTTCTTCCTGATACGAACTGATTGCAAGACTATGTAATCCGTTATATGCACATGCTAAATCTAATGTATCATAGTAAATGGCCATATGGTTCGATGGATCATATGGAAACTTTTCTTTTTGAAGATGTGAAAGCATATGGATATACCGACTACGTTTCCACGGCGCACTGATCAAACACTTCTGCGATAAATCAACCTCTGCTTTTCTTCTTGGATCATGATAATTCAAAAGCACATCATTGAATTTATGAAACGGATACATGAAACGCTCTTTACTATTTCCACGATATAATTCAAGCATAGCGCTGTATTTCACTTCTTTCTTCAAAAGTTCAATGTAGAAAGAAAGCTCATCTACATTTTCTTCTGTAATTGCACCATCTATCCTGCGCAAAAATGTGCGATACTCTCTTTTTTCCCATTCATACCGCTTCAGATCAGTAATAAGTTCCCATCCAAGATACCCATTCTCATAATTTCTTTTTCGATAATCGTTCCGGCGCTTTAAAGATTCAAACATATGTAATCACACTCCTAATTCGGTTTCTATTACATAAATTAAAGCATCTTTCAGATTTGCCGGCAAGCACTGTTTATTATCATGCAAATGCATAAGAACTTTAAACTCCAGAAAATCACAGATTTCATGCACAGCTGCCTGATATCGTTTTAATCTGATCAGCCTTCTAAAAAGCGCCATGTCCGGCAGATAAAAAAGGCTGTACTCCTCCATTTCAGATTTACTTAACGCATAGCTGCCTAAAAGTCTGTAATTTGAAACAGGCATTTGTTTCAACTGCTGCAAAAGGATACTCAGTGCTTCTTTGCTTTCCATATCAGATGAAGTCTCACAAAGTCTCAAGTCTTCTATAACTTCTTTCAGATTCTTTTCTTCTTCCATACGCTTCCCTACGGTTTTAATGATGAGGCGGCTTTCCCGCCTCATCATATCTTACAGTTTAGAATTATTTACTAAGACTTCCCACACCTATTAGGTGTGTTGAACCTTGAAAATTCA
>CALBGO010000126.1 GCA_937894585.1 uncultured Eubacterium sp. | reverse complement strand
CTTTATTTCAATATATTTAGATTAAACCGTGATTTTGCAAGTGTCAAACTCCCGAGATATTTCTTTCATTTAAGTCTATATTCGAAAAATCCGAATAACTCCTTTGATTTTGTGCTTTTTGCACAAATATATAAAAAAACATTCGGGTCTTCCTTTTCTTTTATCGTTCAAAATGTTAAAATATCTCTGAAAGAGCTAAGGAGGTTTTCAAAATGTCAGTTACCGTAAAAGATGCGCTTAACCTTCCTTCCTACCGGGACTGCCGTCTGATCGCAGGAGAAGAAGGGATTCACAATATAATTCTGTACACCGACAGTATGGAGGTTCCCGATATAAAAGACTGGCTGAGACCGAATCTGTTTATGATTACCACCGGCTATTCCCTGAGCCACTCGCCCGGCGGTCTGAAGCAGCTGATTTTTGACCTGCACAACGCAGGCTGCGCCGGTCTTGCGATTAAAACAAAATTCACCGGAGAAATTTCAGAGGATATCCTTGCCGCCGCTGATCAGTTAAAGCTGCCCCTGATCCGAGTTCCCGACGATATACCGGCTTCGGCGCTGTTTATGCCGCTGATGAACCTGATTTATAACGAGCAGGATATCCAGCTGCAGAGCAATTATTTCTTTATCGACCTGATGAACGGAACAATCGCAACGGAAGCAGAAGCAAAACTGCGGGTGCAGCCGATGAAATGGCCCAAACCTCCTCTTCAGCTGATTCTGTTTCATATCAAAAACAACCAGCAGTCTTACAGCTATAACGAAGAGATTCTGAAAAAAAGTCTCCAAAATTTATCTGCCGAACTGGAAAAATATATTCTGCTTCCAAACAATGACAATATGATTCTCATTATCCCGGGAGGGTACAAAGATTCATTTCTGCAAGCCGGCTGTGAAAATATCTGTGCCTACATTCGAAGTCAGTTCGGTCTTTCCGTCTGCGCCGGTATCTCCGATCCTGTTACCCGGTATATCGATCTGTACCGGGCATTTTCCGACGCCCTCGATGCAGTCCGAACCGGTCTAATCGAGCAGCCTGATAAACTGTGCTTTTTCATCAGAGAGCTGCGTCTTGCGCAGGCGCTTTTGGATTTGAAAGGAAATGAGAAGCTGAAAAACTGTTTCGAAGAAACATTCTCCGTTCTAAAAAATTACGATATCCGCCACAGCGGCAGTCTCATGGAAACACTGAAGGCTCTGACAAAAGCAGGCGGTTCAAAAGCACAGGCAGCGGAGAAACTGTTTCTTCATCGAAACACGCTGATTTACAGAATCAAAAAAATAGAAGAGCTGACAGGTATGGACCTGACCGATCACGATACAATCAGCCGCCTGTCCTTCCTCTTCAGAATCGAGCCTTATTTATAAAAAAATAGTTGATTGTCTTGCAAAATACTTGATTTACGGGGCATAACAGACACAAAACTCGCATAAGCGATACGAAATCCCTTTTCCCTTAAAATTGGAGTTCTGCTGCGTACCATATCAAATCATCTGCACCTACAAAAAACGGGCGCGGCGGCTATGATTATATGGCTGCTGCGTCCGTTTTTTATATATCTGTTTTTTTGTTCCATTCGCTGCCGTGTTCCAACGAACATAAAGCCGCGTACCGACCACCCGGAATTGACAGCTTCCTTTTCGTAAAAACTCCTCTTGTCTGTGTCTGAAATAGAGAGTAGTTCACAATAATGCGACCATGACAATTTAACAGACACCGTCTGTTGAATTTGATAGCATTGGTAAAACCGACGCATAAATTGAAGATTGGAAACCGAAAATCCTTTTCCAAACTCTTTTGTCAAATCTTTTGAAAGCTGCTTTAAGGTTTGCTTCCCGTAGTCTGCCCGTTCTTTGCTTGATTGTTCATGTTCTACAATAATTTTGCCGATATTCCAATAGGTAGATAACAGTTCTGTATTTACATGTACCGCCACACGCTGACGTGCATTTAATAAAACTTCTCTAAATAAAAAAAGTGTGCATAACGGAATTAAACCCCTATGCACACATATCGCCCGCTGCCGCAAAGTCTCTTCAAATGAACGGCGTTCAATAAGCGCATCTTCGCCGTTTCAAACTTTACGCAGCTTCCTTGCCCTGCGTTTCTCCCGCGGCCTCCATATTTTTCGGCAGAATCAGATTCAGAATAATCGCAGTCAGAAATACTACCGCCACGCAGTTTTCCGCAAATACATTTTGAATAATCTGCGGGAAAATCGAAAAGATTTCAGGAACCTGCGTAAAGCCGATTCCCACACTTAAGGACAGCGCCACAATGCTGACATTTCTCTGAGAATATCCGCAGCGGCTTACCATCTGGATTCCGCTGACTACGATCGTTCCGAACATCATAATCGTACAGCGCCCAGCACCGCCTCCGGAAGAGTGGACAAAAATGCGCCGAAAATTGGAAACAGTCCTGCCAGAATCATAATCAGCGCGCCCATTAAAATCGTAAAACGGTTTACCACTTTTGTCATAGCCACAAGACCGATATTCTGACTGAAAGAAGTAATAGGCAGACAGCCGAATACGGAAGACAGTGCGCTGACAAAACCGTCGCAGGCAATAGATCCTGCCGTTTCCTTCTGCCTTACTTCTCTTCCCAGCCCGGTTGCCGCAAGAGCAGAGGTATCCCCGATGGTTTCCGTTGCTGAAACGAGGAAAATCAAAAATACGGAAACAATTGCACCGGGATGAAATACCGGTTTATACGGCATCAGCTCCGGCAAAGCAATGATACCGGTTCCGGAAAGTCCGGAAAAATCCACCATACCCATACATACAGCCGCCGCATAACCCACAACCAGACCGAACAGCACCGACAGCTGCTTCCAGTAAGATTTCGCAAAAATATTAAAAGCAATACAGCTGATTAAAGTAATCGTTCCCAAAATCAGATTTTCCGCAGAGCCGAAATCTTCCGCACCGCTGCCGCCGCCAAAAGACGCCGCGCCTACAGACAACAGCGAAAACCCGATAGAAGTTACAACACTTGCCGCAACCACCGGCGTAATGATTTTCGTCCAGTATTTTGCAAAAATACCTAAAAATCCTTCCAGAATTCCTCCGATTAAAGTTGCACCGATAATCGCCTGATAGCCGTAGGTCGGTCCGATAAAGCAAAATACCGATACAAAGGTAAAGCTGATACCCATAACGATGGGAAGTCCCGATCCCAGCCGCCATACGGGATAAAGCTGGATAATCGTTCCGATTCCCGCAATAATCATGGCGCTTTGAATCAGCGCCGCCGTCTCTGACCCTGCAAGACCGCATGCCCCGGTCACAATAATAATCGGCGCAATATTAGCGACAAACATGGCAAGAATATGCGGGCAGTCCGAAAGGGATTGCCCGCATAACAGGCACCCTGCCGTCAAGCTGATAGATATTGCCGATATCAACATTCCGATTGTCATTAGTAATTTTATTCTTCATATATTCTGTTCTTTCCTACTTTCTTCAATTTAGCCCTGGCTTTTTATTTACAGGCTTTATTGTTTGCTCTATGTACTGTTTTCTTTTCAAATTCCCGGCAACTGCCGAAAAACCGTATCAGCCATATACAACAGCCATATGATGTGGCACTGTGTTATGTACTGTACCGGCTGTACGGCTGTTTTGCTTCTCCGCGGCAAACGACAAAGATTCCTTATGCGTTCTGCTGCAAATGACAAAGCACGCCTGCACGCTCTACTGCTCTCTGAATGTAATTTCTCCGGTTATATGATCCATAGCGTCTACAATCGCAAGAGACTCCAGCTGATAACCCAGATTTCTGATAATCCGGCCGCCCGGCTGAAATCCCTTTTCGACAGCGATACCGATTCCCTCTACCTGTCCGCCTGCCGCCTGTACAATCTGAATCAGTCCCTGCAGAGCGCAGCCATTAGCGAGAAAATCGTCGATAATCAGAACACGATCCCCTTCACTGAGAAACTTTTTGGATACGATGACCTGATTTTTGTCTTATGAGTAAAAGACTCTACTTCTGCGGTATACATTTCTCCGTCTATATTGATACTCTTTGCTTTCTTTGCAAATACCACCGGCACATTGAAATGACGCGCAGCCATGCAGGCAATCCCGATGCCCGAAGCTTCGATTGTCAAAATCTTGTTAATCTCTTTTTCAGCAAATCTTCTCTTGAATTCCGCGCCCATCCGGTCAAACAGCTCGATATCCATCTGGTGATTCAAAAAGCTGTCCACCTTCAAAACATTCCCTTCCTTTACAATACCGTCTGCTGCAATTCTCTCTTCCAGAAAATTCATCTTTCCAACTCTCCTTTTTCGTTTTTTGTATAAATTCTTTCTATTATACTGTTATATATGCTGCTTTTCACTGCGTCTTCCGCATTTTGCTTTCGTACCCTGCGTTCTGCTTACCTGCGCCCGCTCTTTTTACGTTTCTGTCACCTTGCCTTCATCTGCCCTTTTTCCGCGCCCGCTGTCTTGCCTGCGGCTGCCGCTTCGTTATATCTGCCGTTTAATCGTTGGGCCTGTTGTAGAACCAACCGCCGATCTGCTCTGTCTTCATAACATTGACAAAAGCATGAGGGTCTGCCTCCATAATTGCACCCAGCACTTTATTCACTTCTTCACTGGACACTACCGAATAAAGCATATTGCGGTTTTTTCCCTGATAGCAGCCTACTCCCTTGAACAGCGTCGCATCGTGATTGGTAATTTCCCTGATCCTGCCGTAAATCACATTGGGCTGCTCCGTAATAATCAAAAGGGTGTGCTTCTGGTAACGCTTGTACAACATCTGTATTACCTGCGTAGAGCAGAACTGGAATATAATAGAATACAGTGCCCTGTCAAAACCGAACAAAATCCCCGCAACCACAAGAATGCACACATTTCCCAGAAAGATATAATTCCAGGTATCAACGCCTCTCTTCTGTGAAAAGTAGATGGAAATAAAATCAGTTCCGCCGCCGCTTGCCCCTACATAAAGGCTTAGGCTCACCGATACGCCGTTTAAGATTCCGCCGAAAATGCAGATCAGCAGCACATCGTAAGTAATCGTCACATCAGGGATGATATCCGTCATAAAGCTGCTGAGCACAATGACATAAATCGAATAAAAAGTAAACCTCTTACCAAGATATTTGATACCGATATAAATCGGAATCAGGTTCAGCGGTATATATACCAGCGTATACGCTAAGGAAACGCCCAGATATTCCTCGGAAATCTGCTGGATCAAAAGAGTAATCCCCGCAAATCCTCCGGGAAAGAGTCCTCCTGTTCTGACAAAACTCTGCAGATTGAAAGCATAAAGCAAAGCCCCCGCTGTGCAGAATAAAAGACGCTTCAGCTCCTTTTTCACTGTCTGTTTCTGAATCAGTCTCCCCATTAAACTGCTCCTTCCGGCAATTTGCTGATATCAATCCACTCTAAAGCGCGCGAAACAGAAAAAAGCTCCGCAGGACTCATTTTGACCGCACTGTTTGCGCTGCCGCAGGCAGGATATACATAGTCAAACCTTTTTAAGGACACATCACAGTAAACTTTTGTATCCGGATTTTCAATGGCGAACGCACAGACGCCGCCTACCGTGTGTCCTGTATAAAATTCGACTTCTTCCGGCGAAAGCATCTTTGCTTTAAACCCGAAACGGTCCTTAAATTTCCTGTTATCCACTTTACCGTCTCCCGCCATCTGAATCAGAATACATCCCTCGGGACTTTTAAAAGAAAGGGTTTTGCAGATCTGCGCGCCGCAAACGCCGACTGCCGCAGCCGCCAGCTCCACCGTTGCGCTGGAAACATCGAACTCCAAAATTCTTTCTTCAATCCCCAGTGTTTGAAAATACGCTCGTACTTTTTCAATCGCCATAATTTATCTCCCGAAACTCTTTGCTTTTCCCATATTAAAGTGTATAACTTAATACAGTCTGTATAGTATATATTGCCTTTTTAATTTTACTCTATTTCCTGACCGAAAATCAACCTTGTCTTATGAAAAATTCCCTTTTCTTTCTGCCGTGATTAACTTCTGCTTAACCGTTCCAAAAAGATTTCTGCCCGCTTTTGATTTTTCATTACAAAAAATCCATTATGCATTGTATACATATTGACATACTTATATGCACATCGTATAATGGGAAAAAGAAATTATTATGCTTTATTTTACTAAGGAGGTTGTTCAATGGAACACAACAAAGGCAAATTCAACAGTACCTTTGGATTTCTGATGGCGTCCATCGGTTCTGCTGTAGGTCTGGGCAACCTGTGGGGCTTCCCTTACAAGATGGGCGCCGGCGGCGGTTTCGCTTTCCTGGTGATTTATCTGATTATGGTAGTCTTTGTAGGTTATCCTTTAATTCTCGGTGAAATTGCACTGGGACGCAAAACACAAAAAGGCGCGATTGAAGCTTATCGCATAGCCGATAGACGATTTACATGCAGCGGTATCTTTGAAACCATCGTACCGTTCCTGCTCATCTGCTTCTACTGCACTATGGGCGGCTATGTCATCAAATATATGATTGCCAATCTGGGCGATGTATTCGGCGCAGGCTGGGGTACCGGCAGAGGAGATTCCGGCGCATACTTCGGAGAATTCATCAGCAGCACGCCTGCTATTTTCTTCGGCGCACTCTTCCTTCTGCTTACGGTGCTGATTGTTCTCGGCGGTGTTTCCGGCGGTATCGAAAACTTCTCCAAATTTGCAATGCCGGCGCTGTTCGTCATGCTGGTGATCGTTGTAATCAGAAGCTGCACACTACCGGGCGCAGGCGAAGGACTGGAATTCATTTTCAAGCCTTCTCTGGAACCGTTTAAAAACGGAGGCTGGGCTAAAGTTCTTGCACAGGCGGGAAGCCAGATGTTCTTCTCCCTTTCCATCGGCTCAGGCTGCCTGATCGCCTACGGATCGTACCTGGACAAGAGATCCAACCTGGAACAGAATGCAGTAATTATTCCGATTGCAGACACTTCCGTAGCAATTCTGGCTGCCATGGCTGTTATGCCTGCAGTATTTGCAGCAGGACTTGAACCGGGTGGCGGCCCGAATCTGCTGTTTGTATCTCTGCAAACGGTATTCAACAGCATGGGCGGATTTGGTCCGTTCTTCGGATTCCTCTTCTATGCACTGGTATTCTTTGCAGCGCTGACCTCATCCATCGGTATGATGGAAGGCGGTGTCTCCGCTATGCTGGACGCGCAGGAAAAGAGAGGGAAAAAACCAAGCAGAACATTTGTAACACTGATTATGGCTGCTTTCGCTCTGGCAGGCTCCACTCTGGTTTCCGCCGATGCTCTTGGAAGTTCCGGATTCTGGAACCCGCTGAATGCAGTTCTCGGACCGGATGCGGGCAAATGCTGGCTGGATGTCTTTGACCTGGGCGCAGAAGGAATTCTGATGCCGCTTGGCGGTCTGCTGATGGCAATTATGCTGGGCTGGACCAGAAAGAACTATATCACCGACGAAGTCAGACTGGGCAGCAGCTACAGAAGTCAGGGCTTTGTAAATCTGTGCTACAAATACATTGCACCGATTTTCATGTTCCTGCTC
>CALBGO010000125.1 GCA_937894585.1 uncultured Eubacterium sp. | reverse complement strand
ACAGCTTATTAAAGTACGCCATTTGTTGGCTGTCCTCTACTTTCTTTCACAGTAAATTCTTCCGGCAGAAAAAATCGAAATGAATCATAAAAAGATTGCCATGCTTCTCCCTCATAGGCCATCAATTCAGCAACCGATTCTGCACTCTCCACTTTTTGTGGAAATTCCTTATGCAGCCAATCAATCGCAGTTTTTACTTCTTTTTTATCGTGCTTGTAATAATGATACAGAACTTCTTGCATATTCTTTCCAATTCCCAATACGATCGCTTTCGCAACTTCCATTCGCCTCTCTTTACAGGTTTCTACCTGTTTCAAAAGCAGCCTTCCGCTCATGTACTGATCTTTCGGATAAAATGTACCGCTGTATCCACCGTAATAATTAAAAAAATGTACAATAATGTGATTTCGGCTCAGAAAATCCAGCAGCTTACTATTAATAGAAACCTCATTCATACAATAGATTTCCTTTGTATTTTCTACAGGGATATAAATATTTTTTCCGTCTTTTCGAAAGCAAAGGGAATGATCTTTCCTTGAAAGTTCTCCCATAGACATAATATATCGCGTGCTTCCCATATCCGATACCTCCCGGCTTTTCGATTATATATAGCAATATTCAAAATAGGCACATTTTTTACAGGTTGATTTTTTCAATGGTTCCGGTATTGTTTCCGATGCGAGCAGGATCTGAATTTCTTCAAGAATTTCTTCAAGTCTGCGTTCACTTTCCGCATCTAATAAAATAACCTCCTGTTTTCCTGCTTCTCGATTCTTTTCCAAAACCTCCAATCTGCCCTTGCGGACCAGACCTTTTTGTTTCAAGGTATACAAATAGTAAAGCAGCTGCCATTTTGCCGCCGTTACATCTGCATCTGACTTCTTTACCTCCACCAGATATTCTTTTGTCAATTTGTCGACTTTAATGTGTTCTACTTCTAATTCAGTGTTATCCTGCGCTGCTTTTGCTTCATGCAAAGCCTTTCCCACCTTTACAGCTTCGCTGTTGTCCTCTAAATTCAGTTTATTCCCATGTAAATAACATTGCCTCCTGCAGTGTATATAATAGTTCACCAGTGTTCCTGTCACGTCCATGTTATACCTCCTAAATCATACTCACCGCCTGTGGGGATAACAATTCTCTGCGCAGTCGACCATTTTCAAAATACGATGCTCCATCTTCTACATAAGCCAGTTCACCGATCCGGTCATTGATCAGAACTTCTTCATTCGGTCTCAGCTGATAGATAAAATATTGCATCTGTGCCCGTAACTCTGACAGTTTCACACGCTTTTTACTATAGGAAATCGTCTCATTTCCCAGCAATGCCTTATATGTCTTCCAGATTTCTTCTCCCTGCAGCACGGTTCCGTCTTCCAACTGTATTATGCGGCAAAAGAACACACTTTGTCCCGGCGAATCCTCTTTAATGATCTTCATCCGCTCTCCAATCTCAGGGAATTTCAATTCACGCAGCAAGTTCTGCTGTAAATACGCAATCCCTTTGCGGTCAGTCCGGTCTATATGAAACTGTTTCATACGCGACAGCACCTTTCCGTAATACTCGGTAAATGCTTTCTTTTGCAAAACAACTGCCATTTCCGGATTTTCCAAAGTCAAATTCTTCTCCATCCGCACATCATTTTTATAAATTTTCCTACCATCATTAATCCGAAAGAAATAGGCTTGTCC
Source organism: uncultured Eubacterium sp. (assembly GCA_937894585.1). Taxonomy (GTDB): domain Bacteria; phylum Bacillota; class Clostridia; order Peptostreptococcales; family Anaerovoracaceae; genus Senimuribacter. The sequence goes on along the minus strand of CALBGO010000125.1, from coordinate 6,525 downwards.
ATCTTTTCGGCAGGAGCGGTTAATTCTGCCGAGAAACTGTTCTTCACTGTCTAATTTGGAACAATTCTTATAACCTACATCCATATCGATGTCTACACCTGCCTCTACCACCTGTGTTGCAATCAGCAGAACCTCTTTCATTTCTCCACTTACAATCGGCGCAAGCACGCTTTCCCGCGTCGCCTGCGAATCATCACCAGTCATACATCTGACCGGTATGCCTATGCCTCCGCAGCGCATCATCATCTGATAAAAATCTTCTGCAGACTGCTTTGTCAGAAATTCCACCAAAACCTTTTGACCTTTTCCATGATGTGTTAAAATATGGTCTTTCAAATGCTCCAATGTAAACGCCTCTTGCTCCATCAGCACTGTAGATACCTTCACCCGTTCTAGAAACAGCGGATCCGAAAAATACGATTCGGCGTTTTCCGGCAAATCAATCACCCCTTCACACTGCCCGCTGAGTATGGTCAAATCCGGCAGAGTTGCTGACATAATAATAACTTTCATACCCATCAAATGTGTCACACATTGCAGCAGGAGCATCAGCTCTCCCCATAGCTCCGGAGGATAACTCTGAATTTCGTCAAGTACGACTACACTATGAGATAATTGATAGAAACCCAGTACACTTTCTCGATGGGACCCGAATAGCGTATCAAAGAAACTGACATGGGTGGAAAGCACCATCGGATAATGTAAAAACTGCCTATCCAGTAAAATCTCCTGATAATATGCTTCACTGTTCTCTTCTTCTGAAGCTCCTTTCCACCGGCTCAGCGGCGTAAGAGAATTTACGACTGCAATATTGGTATCGGCAGTTTCACCGGCAAACAGCTTCATCAGATTTTTACGATTCTGCTCCACCAATGTGTTGAACGGATAGATATAAAACAATTTTCGTCCGCCCCGCTTCATCATATGAAAACTCAAATTCAGAGCGATATTACTTTTTCCACTGCCGGTCGGCGCTTTCAGAAAATAGATATCTCCATTGGGATTTTGTAAAAATGCCTGCTCAGCTTCCAGAAACAGACGGGTTCTCAGTGCGTTCATCTCATCAGCGGCCTTTGTAACGCCTTCCCTTTCACATCGACGTATTTTCTCCATGAGCGGGGATTCTTCATAAAGATGCGATAGATGCTCCATATCTTCAAGATTTCCGAATGACCGGCATGCAACACCGTTCATCTGTTCTGTCGTTGCATAATAGTCGCAGGCTACCAGAATAGAATAGGCAAATCGACAATAGAAATAATCCCATTGGTCAAAAGACATCACCCCGCCCAGGTCTTTGTCCCGCAGGTTCTGCAAATGATAACCGCAAAGACCTTTCTCCGCCAGTGCTTCCCGAAGCGCCTTCCCGGTTTCGCTTTGCAAATCTTTTTTAAAGTCTCCGAAGGATTTCAGACTGCTGTGATGTCTGGAAATCACATAGCCGTTTAATTTCACCACAGTTCTCAGCCATTTTTTCTCGGTCGATGTGAAAGCCTGCGTTTTAATTCGTCCATAAAAAAGATCCATATAGATTACCGCAGACAACATGGCATGTTTCGTACTGCCATCAAAAAAAGACTCAGCCGGCGCCTTCTCATTGTTCATTTTATTTCGCTGAAACTGCGGAGTTTTCTTTCCCGTATCGTGACAAAACACCATTTCCCGAAACAGCTCCCGAATAAAATCCTTTACCGCTTCCGGTACCGCATGGAATTTCGCTTCTGCATAACGATCGAGAATACCTTCGATATCTTTTTCCTGCCATAACCGATTCAAATATTTCTCGCACTTTTCAATGTGTTCTGCCAGTGTTTCCCCGGGGTGCGCAAATACCGGATAGGACTCCTGCTGAAACACTTTCTCTGTAAAATAGGTCATCGTCCACCTCCGAAAACGGCCGCAAAACGCAAGGGTTACGTTCTGCGGCCACTGACTTAATAAAACACGATATAGGTCTTCCCATCCCGATAGAGCGGTGTCTTACAATCCATCAGAATACCATCGGTCAATATAAATTTTTCCGATACATACTGATTTGTTTCTTGCCGCAAAGCCACCGGTAAAAATTCACCGTACTTAAAAGAGAAGGCATCCAGATCAAAATCCGCCACTTTGTCGGGCGTCAGACAACGCAGTTCTATTTCTTCTTCATCTAAATCCATTCCCTCTAACTCCACCGCTTCCAAATCCACGGTTTCTACACCGCTAATCGTTGCCGGATGGTCATTTTTTCCAAGGTATGGCATATAGATACAGCGATGTGCCATAAACTGCGCTTCTACCGCTTCCGCCTCTTTTGAGTCCAGCAGCACATAGACTGTCCACGCCGGATTCTCCAGCCATTGCTCTTTGACAATCAGATTTCCGCCTTCTTCCGCAGATGCATAACCTACGGAATTATTGTAAACCTGCACTTTTTTAGGGAAATACCCATCTTTAGCTGCCGGCAGGATGGAAACGCGCAAATGCTGCAGTTTTTCATAATAGGCCGGATACATGCCGCCGTCTTCTTTTTGCTTGCTGTAGCCGCTATAACCCATGATCGCACCCAGCATACCGAGCAGCGCCGGTTTATGTAAATTTCCATAGGTGAAATAGCATACCGAGTTAACTTCCGGAATCTTAAAAAAGGCGGTCCTGCCGCTGACCGTAAATTTCAGGGCTTTCATCTTACACCTCTTCCATGGTGATAATATTGAAATACTTTGCTTTTGGTAAGTCCATGCTCAATTCTGTTGTATACGGATTATAGTACACTTCTGTATTTTGAATCTGCGCTCCCATCTGAGTCAGCAGTGCGCCGCAATTCAATGAAATCTTATTTTTCTCCCCGTCTTTTCCTTTCGAGAATCGAATATAATCAGAGAGGTTTGGCAGATAGCAGTCTGCTTCCGTTTCGATGAAAAGACCGAATTCATTTTCACATCCTTCCTTGGAATTGCTGGCATATGCAGTCGCACCAACCAATGCGGCTTTTTTAAATCCTGCATAATCGTCTTCTGTATACCCTTCGGTTACACCCATCGCCTCATATTCTTTGTATGCCAGCGGATTGATAACAAACGGATAGAAATAGTGTGCTTCGTTGCTGACGATTTTAGTGCCTAATGTAGAATTTTTTGCGTCTTCTTTCTTGCTGTCCTTAAACGGAGACAAGATATTCTGCTCCTGTGGTTCTGTTCCTTCATACAAGTTGAACCCCTGTCCGAACTGCACTGCTCCTGTGATGGATAGATTGTTTTTCGCTTCCGCAAAGGTAGCTCCGAAATTCTTTACATCTACTGCCTGAAATAGTTTTTTCAGAACTTCACCCTGATCCTTTTCTTTAGTCAGGTCTTCCACATTGAAAATATACTCATATCGTTCCCTCAGCGTCCGCGGCACAATACCGTTCTTCGGATCCATACGGAAGGATTTGATATAGAGAACCTGCTGTCCTGCCTCGTCCCACAGTTTTTTCATGGTATACTTCAAAGCCTTATCGCTGCCAAAAGTCATATTGTCCGTTGTGGTCTTCGGATATCCGGAAAAATCCGCATTCCAGTTCGCCATTATCGACGAAATACCGATTACACCATACACTCTCTTATTCATGATCCGTTCCTCCTTCTGTTTCTGCAGTTTTTTCTGTCTTCTCGTAAATTAAAGATTCGGCCGTGAATCCTGCCAGAATCAGTTCCTTGTCAAGTTTTATGCTTTCTGTTTTCGCTTCCATTACGCGAGACAGCAGTTTATTTACCCGGCTTCCTGCGTAGTGAGGAATATCGTAATTATACTTTTTATACAACTGCTGCAGTCTTGTCTGTATGTATTCCACACTCTCCGTATTCAGGAATGGATTCACCAATGAAGCCGTCTTGTTGCTCGATCTGCTTTTGGACACAAAATAACTTGCCAATTGTCCGACCGCATAGGAATACTCCAAATCATCCGCAAATTCCCATTCGCCATCCTGACGCAAATGTTCCCGCAGCATCGTTCTAACTTTTCCCATTAAATTTTCCATCCTTTCGTCATTATGAAAATAATCCATCAGAGACCATCGCAGATTGCATTGCCTGCGCGCGCCGTAGATATCTGCTGTTTCTGCTCCTATGAGAGAATGTCTGATCAGATTCCACGAAACTCTTTCCAGCACCTCGGGCGTTGTTCCCAGATGGCCTTCATAAAACCAGCCGTGCAAGGTATGCCGAGCCTCCATAATTGCCCGTTTCACTGCAGTTTCTTTCTCCGAAATATCCTTTTCTTCTGTAAAAAAGTTTGTTTTCAGCTTTCCACGAAAAAAAATATTATCGATCAGGTCTTTCACCTGCCAAAGTTCTTCTTTTTTCTCTCCGTATGGTAAAGTGGATTTCTCTAAAGTTTCACTGCTGCTCCCGATGCAGTCCTTTAACACGAATGACCGGCTTAATTTGGTGCTGTAAGATGTGATATTCTGAAATGATTCAATCTCTGCGCCGGCCTGCCCGATTCCTACACGCAGATAATAACCGCTTTCCATATAGCCTGGCTGTTCCGTATCCGTATAAAAATAGATTTGTTCATTTCCGCTCAAATCGGACAAATAGACATTGGGACGGCCCTTCACCACATTGCCATACAGGTAATCGAAAAACTTTCCCTGTAAATCTGCCTCCCTGCGCGTGAGTAAATAGGGCTCCTGCACCTTTCTCGTCTTATTGGCCAGGTACGGCTTCTTGGAATTCATACCCATATTGTCATTGGAAAGACCTACAATATTGCCATTCTCCACTCGATTAAAGTCGTTGTTGTTATAGAGATTCGGCTGGGTATATCTGCTGCCTTCTTTTCGATACAGCTCCATAGTAGTCTCTTGATCCGGCAAAACAAAGAAAATCTTCAGATAGTCATTCTTGTCGGTATCAATATCTTCCCAGCCCTGCCCGGTCAGTACATAATCCTTGATTTTCTCAATTAAATCTCTGTCCGGTGCGCCGTACGTTTCTTCAAAATCCAGATAAAGCCTTTTTGTTTCTTTTTTCTTATATTTCAGCGTGGGATTTGCTAAAATTTCAAAATACTGTCTGATAATGTCTGCCGTCAGCTTGCCTTCCGCAATGCTGGCCTTTTTCACCGCAAAAGCCAGATAATTATTGGAGTGTATCACCTTTTTCGGATCCACCGGCTTATTCATGGATAAGAGTTTACTGTAATAATCATAGAACTTCAAAGAATAATAAGCTTTTGAATCGTAATTATCCGGTCTGGTTTCCCCTGCTTTTTTATCTGTTTTTATCTCCATCTTATGCAAAACTTCAAACTTTTCTCCGTCAACGCAAATGATTTTATAAGTTCCGTTCTTCGGAGAATAAGTGTCCAGAATCAATCGTTCGCCATGTTTTTCATACAATTTCCCGAAGATTTCCATACAGTCTTTCAGCATCGTTCCACCGCCCTTCCTTTACAACCACCGGCAATTCAGGAATCCACAGCCGCAGGTGTTATTTTCACCCATCCCTGTTCCCAAAGCCATATAGAGCAGTTCCTGCGCCATCTCATTCTTCGCTGCCACCAGCTCCAGCTTGTCGCCTAACAGCCCGATGCCCTTATAGGAAACTCTAATCGGCTTGGTGTTTTTAATCCTGATTTGTTCATACAGATCAAAGTTCTCATCAATCTCTTTTTCCGTTAAATGCTTATATTTCTTAACCAGATTTCCAAAGAGCCGCCCTTCAAATTCGCTGACCGGCATGCAGGATTTCCAGTAACCTTGCGGATAATTCTTTACGACAACAGGCGTCAAACTGTATGCTTTCTCAATAATCCTCTTCGGCAAAATTCTGATATCCGCGCGAATACATCGCAGGGTATCGGTTTCAATACCCCGCAGATGATTCAGAAAATAATCGGCAAGTTCTTCCTTTACCGTTCTAAGACGCAAAGCATACATCCTTCCGGCACGATAAACTCCATCCGCTTCACCCGGATACGGCAGGTCATGGACATAGAATTTATAGTCCTTCACCTCCTCATGATAAGCCAGAAACCTCTCATCAAGGCACAATGCCTTGTTGAATAATTGGCCTGCTGCTTCGCCGGCTTCGATATAAGGAATGTCCTTTTTGCAAAAAATTGTTAGCGGTAATTCATATACCAACATGCGATAGCCTCCTTTCGTTTACAGCGTCTGTTAAGGTTAATTTGATCGGGGTACTACTAAAAAACTATTTTTCAAAACACCGTGACAATGTTACCATTCATCCCCCTTGTTATCATTATAACACTGCAATTTCTTTTGTAAATATAGAATAATAAAATACTATTGATTTTTATACAAAAACTTAAACCGTGTATCTTATGTGTTTAAGAATCGCAAATAATATTACGCAATCCTTCGATTTAAGGTTTCTTCTGCACCAATGCCCGGATTTACGATTCTGTACGCTTTTTGATATCACTGTGCTCTTTAATTCCTATATGCGCTAATCTTCTTCGTTCCATAAACAAGACGCAGCAAAACCATCTGCTGCGCCCTGTTTTTCTGAGAAAAAATACTTGTTGAAA
>CALBGO010000124.1 GCA_937894585.1 uncultured Eubacterium sp. | reverse complement strand
GTGATACCAATGGATTGCAAGCTTTTTTTGGCAATTAAGTGTCAAAGATGGGATTTTAGCATAAAGCGCTGTATTATGCAACAAAACCGCCTTTATCAGACGAAAATAGAGAAAAGCAGCCGAAAAATACTGTTTAATAATATCAATCTCTTATTATATTTTTCTTGACAAATCTCTCGTTGTATGATTAAATAAACATATGAACAATCGTTCATATAATTGTAATAAGGAGGAAACACTGATGAAATCTATTTTCAAACAACATTCTATGAAACCTATGCAGCACCATGATGACAGCTGCGGCTGCGGACACAGCCACCATGATCATCATAAAGAAGGTGTACACTGCGGCTGCCAAAGCCATGCACATACAGACAGCGAACACCGTAAGCACATTGACGAAAACCGCATCTGCGGACAGGAGCACGGTCAAAGCGAATCCTGCGGTGAAGGCGGCGAAGATGACAGCGGCGGCGAAGACAATGACCCCCACGGTCATAACGCGCACCACGAACACGAGCACGATGAGCACTGCAGCTGCGGGCGCGACCATCACGAGCACGAGCACGATGAGCACTGCAGCTGCGGGTGCGACCATCATGAGCACGAACACGATGAACACTGCGGCTGCGGATGCGACCATCACGAGCACGAGCACGATGAACACTGCGGCTGCGGACACGACCATCACGAACACGAGCACGATAAACACTGCGGCTGCGGACACGACCACCACGAGCACGAGCCCCACAAGCGGGCACACCGCATTCTTTCTGCGGCGGATTCCAAAAACACCGAAAGAAAAACCTACATTTTAGAAAATCTTGGATGTGCCCACTGTGCCTCCAAAATGGAAGATAAAATCAATCAGATTCCCCAGGTTTCCGACGCAGTCATCATCTATGCAACAAAACAGCTCCGCATCACCGCAAAAGACTGCGACGCTCTTCTCCCTGAGATTCGGAAAATCTGCTCAGATATTGAATCTCAAGTTAAGGTTCTGCCTCAGAAACAAACAGGCAGAAAAGCCGAATCATCAGCAAAAACTGAAAACATACAAAAAAAGAAAAAGATTTCACACGATACATGGGAACTTGTCGGTATCATCTGCGGCGCCCTCCTGTTCGCAGGCAGCGCAGCAGCTGATTACGCGGGAATGTCCGACCGGCTCACCTTTGCACTGTCTGCCCTCTCCTACATCATACTGGGCGGCAGCGTAATCCTTAAAGCTATCCGCAATATTTTCAAAGGACAGATTTTCGACGAAAACTTTCTGATGAGTATTGCCACTTTAGGAGCATTTGTAATCTCCGAGTATCTGGAAGCCGTCGGCGTTATGCTCTTTTACAGAATCGGCGAGTATTTCGAACACAAAGCCGTCGAACGAAGCCGCGGACAGATTATGGATGCAGTGGATATGCGTCCCGAAACAGTTACCCTTATTACATCAGAAGGAACTTCTGTTATTGCCGCCGAAGATGCCCGGACAGGCGATATTCTGCTGATCCGCCCCGGCGACAGAATCCCGCTGGACAGTACGGTTACAGAAGGAGAAAGCCGGCTGGACACTTCTCCGATTACAGGAGAGCCTGTTCCGGTCAGTGTAAAATGCGGCGATTCTGTAACCAGCGGCTGCATCAACACCTCCGGACAGCTGAAAATCAGAGTGGAAAAACCGCTTTCCGAATCTATGGTTACCAGAATTCTGGATTCTGTGGAAAATGCGGCGGCAAGTAAGCCGAAAATTGACCGCTTTATTACCAGATTTTCTAAAATCTACACACCTTGCGTAGTAATCGGCGCTCTGCTTCTTGCCGTAGTACCTTCCTTTATAACAGGAAACTGGAACTACTGGGTTTATACCGCTCTGACTTTCCTGGTTATGAGCTGTCCCTGCGCTCTGGTGCTCAGCGTGCCTCTTGCTTTCTTTTCCGGAATCGGCGCAGGTTCAAAGAAAGGCATTCTCTTCAAAGGCGGCGTCTCCATCGAAGCACTGGGAAAACTTAAGGCTGTCGTTATGGATAAAACCGGCACTATTACCGAAGGTAATTTTGAACTGCAGCAGGTCATTTCCGGGGGAAACTTTACAGAAAAGGAGCTTCTTACCCTGGCTGCCTGCTGTGAATACAATTCCACCCACCCTATCGCAGTCAGCATTGTAAATGCCGCGAAAGCGTCCGGCCTTAATATCTCCGCCCCTTCTTCTTTAGAAGAAATTGCAGGACACGGAATTGCCGCAGAAATGTATGACGGTAAAAAAGTACTCTGCGGAAACCGCAAGCTGATGGAAAAATACAGTATAAAACTGCCTTCCTTTTCAAAACAGAATTTCGGAGCAGAAGTATTTATTGCATCGGGCGGTCTGTTTGCAGGACGCCTGATCATCTCAGATACCCTGAAATCCGATGCGGCAGAAGCTGTAAAACGACTGAAATCCATGGGGCTTTATACGGTTATGCTGACCGGTGATTCCAAAGACAGCGCTGAAGAGGTTGCCGAAAAGACCGGCATTGACGAAGTCCATGCAAAACTGCTTCCGCAGGATAAACTGTCAATCCTGACAGAAGTCCGCAGCAGACACGGCAGCGTTATGTTTGTCGGAGACGGCATTAACGACGCGCCGGTTCTTGCCGGCGCAGATGTGGGAGCTGCTATGGGAAGCGGTGCGGATGCAGCCATTGAAGCAGCCGATGCGGTATTTATGAATACCGGCGCTGTTTCCATTCCCGATGCAATTTCCATTGCAAAACGCACCGGAAGAATCGCCATGCAGAATGTAGTATTTGCGCTGGCGGTCAAGGCAGTTGTTATGCTTCTCGGCATTGCCGGATTTGCAAATATGTGGCTTGCCGTCTTTGCAGACAGCGGCGTAGCAATGCTCTGTGTTCTGAATTCCGTCAGAATTCTTTATCAGAGCAGAGAGAAAAAATAAAACGGAGGATCGATATGAATCACCATACCGCAGATATTCATACACTGACAAATCTTGCCGCTCTGTTCAAAGTGTTCGGAGATCCGACCCGAATCCGAATTCTTCATACACTGTTACTCAGACAGGAGCTTTGTGTACAGGAAATCGCAGGACTTCTTGAAATGACGCAAAGCGCCATTTCACACCAGCTCCGCGTTCTGAAACAGGCAGATCTTGTTAAATTTCGCCGGAGCGGAAAGACCATCTATTACTCCCTCGCCGATGACCATGTTTCCACGATTATGGCGCAGGGACTGGAGCATGTGCTGGAATAAAACCCGGTCTCCCCTTCCAATCAAGACAGCCTGTGATACGGTTTAGAATCACTTAACACCGGGTTTAGCTCTGCTTTCTTGTCAGATATGCAAAGATATCCCCATCTTTGACACTTAATTGCCAAAAAAAGCTTGCAATCCATTGGTATCACTTG
>CALBGO010000123.1 GCA_937894585.1 uncultured Eubacterium sp. | reverse complement strand
GCAAATATAAAAACTCCCACTCAAAAAATGGGAGTTTTTCAGTGCCCTTGATATAGATAGGGAGTGTGTCATTTTCCTATTTAGCCTGCCGTCGGAATTGGCATAATGACTTGATTTTTTGAGGGGTTGTGTCACAGAAACAAAGCGGAAACCGATTATACGCGTGGTTATTGTGTAATATTATGCAATAAAAGCAAAAATAAGGAAAATAGACGAAGAGATCAGAGGTGAGAAATGACAGGTTTGTATCGATTTTAGGACCAACCTGTCATTTTTGAGGTTCAAGGTTTCAGGAAGATGACACAAGAGACTTAGATACAGGGATAATGTGTCATTTTCTTATTTAAAAAGATAACTGTAGATATTGTTGTCTGTGTAAGCCGCCATTTTGTTTTTAGTATTTTTATACTGGACTTTTGGATTGTATCAAAATTGCACCTGATACAAAAATTGTACCATTTTGCCGAAAATGTGATACAATAAGACCAGAACAGTCAAACAAAGGAGATTGGCGGATATGACAAAACAGAGAAATTATATGTTAAATTCTCCCCATTTATACAGCGTGTTTTTTGCGCCCCGCGGCAATTCCAGAATGCTGCAGCTGGGAATGCAGATTGCACAGCAGTATCTGAATCCGGAGGATAAACTGATCGGGATTATCGGCGAGGCCGGCGCGGGTAAGAGCATGCTGATTAAAGGTATGTTTCCGGGGCTGGATCTTTGCAATGACGACAGCGGTGTCAATATCAGGCCCTTGCCGATTTTGGATGTAGACGAAGATGTGGGCTTTTATGCTCCCCATACTTATCATATGGATGTGCGTTTCGAATCGGCTTTTACGCAGATGCATGTACTGGCTGAATGTACGGAAAAAGCCATCAAGAAAGGCCGCAGAGTTATTATCGAGCATTTTGAACTGCTGTACCCTTTCCTGAAAACCAATGCGCAGCTCTTAATCGGCGTTGGAGAAGAGGTTATCATTACCAGACCGAACCTGTTCGGGCCGCTTCCTGTGGATATTGCAGAAACTGTGCACAAATCTGTGCATTATCGTAAAATGGCGCATACGGCAGAGGACCTTGTTGAGCACTGTATGCCGAAAGAACTTTTTGAGAAATGTTATCACGGAGATATCAGACGGGGTTTTTCGCTGGGATTCAAAGAAAAGCCGGATATCGATATTGAACGCCTGAAAAGAGATGTCAAGGAATATATTGCGCAGGATCTGCCTGTCAGCTTTTTTGACGAGGATCATGTAAAAATAGGCGGACTGGTACATCCGTGCACCGGTCCGAGAATCCATGTCCGCACCACAGGGGAAATTGAGAATTTCCGCCTGCTGAAAGAAGTCTTTTATGATTCCATGCATGAGATGTATCTGATCATTGGTTTGGTCGGGGAACGCTGGGATGTGGAAATCAGAGATTTAAACAGAATCAAAGTTATGGGATAATTATTACGGAGGAAATTTATGAAAACAATCAAGTGTGAGGAAATCACCCGCACCGTCCGCGATCTGTGCATCGAAGCGAACTGTCATCTGCCGGAAGATATCCGCTGCGCTCTTGCAGAATGCCGTGCCTGTGAGCCTTTTGCCATTGCGGAGACTGTGCTTGGCAAAATTGAGGAAAATTATCATATCGCAGAGGAGCAGGGTGTTCCGATCTGTCAGGATACAGGACTTGCCTGCGTGTTTTTAGAGGTCGGACAGGATATTCATATAGAAGGCAGTCTCAAAGATGCGGTAGACGAAGGTGTGCGAAGAGGTTATACCGAAGGCTATTTGCGCAAATCCTGTGTTAAGGATCCCATTGACAGAGTAAATACGGGCGACAATACGCCGGCAGTGATTTATTATGATATTGTGCCGGGGGACAGTCTGAAAATTACAGTTGCGCCGAAGGGTTTCGGCAGTGAAAATATGAGTCAGATTAAGATGCTGAAGCCGTCTGACGGATTAGAAGGGGTAAAAGAATTTATCCTGAAAGTTGTGGAAGATGCAGGTCCGAACCCGTGTCCTCCGATTGTTGTCGGCGTCGGCATCGGCGGAACCTTTGACAAAGCGGCGCTCCTTGCGAAAAAAGCACTGCTGCGGCCTGCTGACAGACGCAGCGATAACGCCTTTTACGCAGCGTTGGAGGAGGAAATGCTTCAGAAAATTAATGAACTGGGAATCGGACCGCAGGGATTCGGAGGCAGAACCACAGCGCTTGCCGTCAATATTGAAACGCTGCCGACCCATATTGCGGGACTTCCGTGTGCGGTGAACATCAACTGTCATGTAACCAGACACAAGTCAGCGGTATTATAGGAGGGACAACAATGGAAAAGAAAATTACAATGCCGCTGACCGCAGAAAAAGCGGCAGAACTGCACTGCGGTGATAATGTGCTTTTAAGCGGTGTAATCTATACCGGAAGAGATGCTGCACATAAGCGGCTTACGGAATTAATCGACGCAGGAAAAGAACTTCCCTTTGATGTAAAGGATAGTGTAATTTATTATGTAGGACCTGCTCCTGCAAAACCGGGACAGGTAATCGGCTCGGCAGGGCCGACCACAAGCTATCGGATGGATGCGTATGCGCCGGCGCTGCTGGATCTGGGACTTAAAGGTATGATTGGAAAAGGAAAGCGTTCTCCGGAAGTCATCGAATCGATGAAAAAAAACGGTGCAGTCTATTTCGGTGCGATCGGAGGCTGCGGCGCCCTGCTGGCAAAATGCATCAAAAAAGCAGAGGTGATCTGTTATGAGGATCTGGGCGCTGAAGCGGTTCGCAGACTGGAAGTGGAAAATCTTCCGGCAGTAGTCGTCATTGACAGCAAAGGAAATAACCTTTATGAAGAGGGCAGAAAAAATTATCTTGCTGCGGAGAAATAGATATGTTTACGGATTTTAAGCTGGACCCCGATTATTCGGGACCGATTTACAAGCAGATTGCAGAAACGATTCAGCGGGCCATCCGGGACGGAAGTCTGAAACCCGGAACCAAGCTGCCGACTGTGCGGGATTTGTCTAAAGCAACCGGCGCTGCCTGCGGAACGGTTAAGCATGCGTATGAGCTGCTGGAAGAGCAGGGATTTGTGGATATGATTCAGGGCAGCGGCTCTTTTGTTGCCGACCGGCGTGAGAATACAGCAAGCCGTAAGGAAAAGGCTATGGCTGCGATTGATGAAATGTTTTCGAAGCTGGAAAAGCTTGGATTTACACCGCGGGAGATGGAAATTTATCTGAATCTGAAGCTTCGCGGACTTTCAGAAAAATATGATGTTGTGAAGGTTGCGGCGGTGGACTGCAATCCTGAAACACTGCAGCTGATTCAAAATCAGCTTTCGCAGATTGGTTACGCGGAAACGGCGGCATTTGATCTTTTCCGGATTTCAGAAGATGCGGAAAAACTGAACCGCGATTATGATCTGATTCTGACGACTTCCACTCATTTTACGGAGGTGGAACCGTACATCGAAACGGATAAAACAGTAGCGATGGTTGCAATGACCCCATCTGTCAGAACCATTATCCGTCTGGCAAAAATTACAGAAGGCACTCGGGTGGGTATTTTCTGCGCCAGTGATGCCTTTGCGTCGGTGGTCAGAAATAACTGTGTGAATATGGGTGACTGGTGTGAGGATATGAAAACGCAGCTGATGGGAATCTGCGAAACCGAAGAACAGTTTTTTGCAGACCACGACCTTCTGATTGTTCCCGAAGGCTATGAAGCCTTTGTCACTGCGGGAGAAAGCGAACTTTTGCGGGATTTCAAAGAAAAAGGCGGAGATGTTCTGACCTACAGCTACCGCATTGACCGCGGCTCTTTCCTTTATGTGCAGGAACAGATCAAGCGGGTGATGAATAAGAAGAGAAGTATGTAAAACTTTTTTCAAGGGATTACAGCAGTATAAAATCTGAAAAGATGCGGATTTTGAGAAAGGATGAAGAAAGTAAGTTTCCGCAGAAAACCTGTAAAACAGCGTGCAGACAGCTGCATACGCTGTTTCTGTGCGCGTTGAATATATGTTAAGATGCCTCGACAGAATGCCGGGGCATTTTGATTGCAGAAAGACGTGTGAATCCTTGGTTGTTGTTTCCGTAGTAAGAATTCATTCCTTGCTTCTCGCCGGATTTTATGAAAAAAAACGGAACTATAAAAGTGCGTTCCCTTCCGCATACCCTTTATATCGCAAAAAGACGGAATTTAATTTATGTAACGGCTGTGTGAGACACTTCAGTGCAGACCGTATTTTCTTTTTATGATGCGACGGGAGAGAAGTGACTTATGCAGTCTGTGGTAAAACTGCGGAAACAGATTTAAACTGCTGTAATCTGCAGAAAAAATGAAAAGAATATATAGAAAAGCGGGAAAGCAGATTAGACCTTGTTCTCTTGTCAAAAGTCGGAGGATTCCTAAAGTAAGGTTTCCGTTTTTTTGGTGTATATCGAGGAAGAGTAGGGAATGTGGCAATTGACTTCCGCTTTCTACCTGTTTGGGTGATCGAATCAGAGCTTGTACGATACGCAGCGGAGAGAATCATTTTTGTCTTTTGCATAAGATGAACAAAACAAAAACAATCTGCCTGTGGACAAATGAGATAGTACAATGTACTATAAAAGTGTAATACAATTACGAGGTGGATTATGGAAAAGAAAAAATTAGTAATCGGCGTTATCGGCGCTGATGTGCATGCAGTCGGAATTCAGATTCTGGATCACGCATTTACAGAAGCGGGATTTGATGTAACCAATCTGGGCGTTATGGTATCGCAGGAGGAATATATTGCTGCGGCAGTGGAGACGGATGCGGATGCGATTATGGTATCTTCACTGTATGGTCACGGCGAACTGGATTGCCGCGGATTGAGAGAAAAATGCAGTGAAGCGGGACTTACGGATATTCTGCTTTATGTGGGCGGAAATATCGTAGTCGGCAAGCAGCCTTTTGACGAAGTGGAAGCCAGATTTAAAAAGATGGGCTTTAACCGTGTATTCGGACCGGGCACAGCGCCGGAAGAAACCATTCGTGTGCTGAAGGAAGATTTGGGCATATAATGGAGGCGGCGGAGATGAACCGAGTTTTACTGATAGATTTCGGCAGTACTTATACCAAAGTCACTGCAGTCGATTTGAAAGAAGAACGGATTCTCGGGACTGCATCGGCCTATACAACCGTACAGACAGATGTCAGCGAAGGGCTTGCAGCCGCACTGAAAAAACTGGAGCAAGAGATCGGTCCGGTCCGGTTCGACAGGCGGTTTGCCTGTTCCAGCGCAGCAGGCGGTCTGAAAATGATGAGCTGCGGACTGGTGCCTGAGCTGACGGCGGAGGCTGCCAGAATGGCAGCGCTGGGTGCGGGCGCAAAGGTGATGAAGGTTTATTCCTATCAGCTGACAGAAGAGGACGGCGAGGAAATTAACAGACTGAATCCGGATATCTTCCTGTTGACCGGTGGTACCGACGGCGGAAATAAAAATAATATTTTAGAGAATGCTCGCATGCTGGCATCTCTTGATGCTGTATTTCCTGTTGTGATTGCAGGCAATCGGAATGCTGCAGGAGAATGCAGAAAGATCCTGGAAGCTGCCGAAAAACCGGCGGTTGTCTGCGAAAATGTGATGCCGCGGTTCAATGTGCTGAATATCGAACCTGCACAGACTGAAATCCGGAAGATTTTTTTAGAACGGATTATTCGCGCAAAGGGTCTCAGTGAGGCAGGTCAGCTGATTTCCGGCATTCTGATGCCGACGCCGGCGGCGGTGCTTTCCGCTATGGAACTGCTTTCGAAAGGAACCGAAACAGAAAAAGGGTTCGGAGAGCTGCTGGCCGTAGATGTGGGCGGCGCAACAACGGATGTTTATTCTATGACGGCGGGAGATCCGACCCGGGCAGGCACTGTTCTGAAGGGACTGCCGGAGCCTTATGCGAAAAGAACCGTCGAAGGAGACATCGGAATGCGCTACAGCGCAAAGGGAATTGCAGAAGCGGCAGGCATTCCGGCGCTTGCGCGAATTGCAGGACTTTCCGAAGAAAAAACAGAAACGCTTCTGACGCTGATTTCAGAGAAAACCGATATCCTTCCGGAAACGGAGGAACTGAAAGCCCTTGATTTTGCCCTGGCGGCCATGGCAGTAAAGACAGGTGTCACCAGGCATGCAGGGCGGATTGAAAAGGTTTATACTCCGGTGGGCGAAACCTTTGTACAGGAAGGCAAGGATCTGGGCGCGGTAAGCAGAGTGATTGCAACCGGCGGTTCTCTGATTCATGCCGGCAGAACAGAAGAAATTGTAAAATATGCCCTTTATGATCCGGCTGATCCGGCATCTTTGAAACCGGTATCTGCGGAAATCATATCGGATGAAAAATATATTTTATCGGCCATGGGGCTTTTAGCCCGGTATGCGCCGGAAACTGCGATAAAAATTATGAAAAAGGAGTTAAAATCTCATGGAACTGCAAAATAAAAAACTGACAAACGATGAATTTTATGCGATACAGAAGGAGATCCTGACCCAGTGGCCGACCGGCGCTGATGTGGATTTTCAGAAAGCAGTCGATTTCCATAAAAGCCTCCCGGACGAAAAAATATTCAGTAAAAAGCTGATCAAAGCCAAAAATGAAGGGAGAACACTGGTGCAGCCGAGAGCCGGTGTTGCACTGATTCAGGAGCATATTGACCTGCTGACTTATCTGCAGGATGAAGGCGGTGCCGATCTTCTGCCGACGACAGTAGACAGTTATACCAGACAGAATCGATACAAAGAGGCGGAGGCAGGCATTCAGGAATCTGTCCGCGAATGCAAATCCATGCTCAACGGTCTTCCGATTGTCAACCACGGTGTAGATGCCTGCCGTGATATTATCAGTGAGCTGAATACGCCGGTTCAGGTCAGACACGGCACACCGGACGCAAGACTTCTGACAGAGATTTCTTATGCTGCCGGCTTTACAAGCTACGAGGGCGGCGGCATTTCCTATAATATTCCGTATGCGAAAAATGTCAGTCTGGAAAAGACCATCAGGGACTGGCAGTATGTTGACAGACTGACCGGGATCTATGAAGAAGCCGGTGTGACAATCAACAGAGAACCTTACGGACCGCTGACGGGAACACTGGTTCCGCCTTGTATTTCACATTCAGTCGCTATCATTGAGAGTCTTCTGGCGGCAGAACAGGGTGTGAAGAATATTACGGTGGGCTACGGCCAGTGCGGCAATCTGGTACAGGATGTAGCTGCAATTCGTTCTCTGGGAAATCTGACAGAAGAGTATCTGAAAAAATTCGGTTATGACGATGTCGTGGTAACAACCGTTCTGCATCAGTGGATGGGCGGTTTTCCGCAGGACGAAGCGCAGGCGTTTTCTGTCATCTCCTGGGGCAGCTCCATTGCAGCGCTGTCCAAGGCAACCAAAGTCATCGTTAAAACACCGCACGAAGCCATCGGTGTTCCGACAAAGGAAGCCAACGCGCAGGGACTTCGCTGCACGAAGCAGATGATCAATATGCTCTGCGACCAGCAGCTGTCCAATACCAGCCATGTCGTTAACGAAATGATGATCATTTCCGCAGAAACCCGCTGCATTGTGGACAAATGTATTGAGCTTGGAAACGGCGATCTGGCAGTGGGCGTTGTACGGGCATTCCAGGCCGGTGTGATTGATATTCCGTTTGCACCGAGCAAGCTGAATGCGGGGAAAATGCTGCCGGCAAGAGACGATGCAGGCGCCATCAGAATTCTTAATGCTGCCAATGTGCCAATCAGTCAGGAGCTGAAAGATTTTAACAGAGAAAAGATCGAAGAGAGAGCGCAGCATGAAAAGAGAGATGCTTCTTTCCAGATGGTAATCGACGATGTATACTCCATCAGCAAGGGCAAGCTGGTGGGAAGACCTTGGAAATAGAAAACGTGCAGCAGGACTGTCTCAACATAAGGTGATTACAGAAGTGAAGCTGACACGGCGGTACAGACCGGCATGGGACAGCCGGGTTTTTAGAGAAAAATGCCGGAACTAACAAACCGACAGAGGTTTGTCGATTCCGGCAATCGAAATGATCTGAAATTATGACAAAGCCGGCATTTTTTTGAAATCTGTCCGCTTTGTCATACATGGCAGTGGAAAAGCTGCGATTTAATGCAAAATACATATTTTTTGACAGAATCACTGAAAAACGGATTTTGTCAAAACGGCGGATTCTATACAGAGAAAAGAGAGGTAACTGGCAATGAAAATCACAAAAATCGTTTGCTCTGCAGGAAGAACTGGTTTCTTCTTTGATGACCAGAGAGCAATTAAAAAAGGCGCTGTATCTGACGGTTCTGCCTATGTGGGAGAGCCTGTAACGGAAGGGTTTAAGGCGGTTCGTCAGGCAGGCGAATCCATTTCCGTGATGCTGGTTTTAGAAGACGGTCAGGTAGCTTTTGGTGACTGCGCGGCAGTGCAGTACAGCGGTGCGGGCGGAAGAGACCCATTATTTTTAGCAAAGGATTTTATTCCGGTGATTGAAAACGACGTGGCGCCGGTTCTTGTTGGCAAGGAAATTACGACATTTCGTCAAATGACAGAAGCCGTGGAGGCTGTGGAGGTTGATGGAAAGCGGCTGCACACAGCGATTCGATATGGTGTGACGCAGGCGATTTTAGATGCGGTTGCAAAAGCGCAGAAAAAGCTGATGTGCGAGGTTATTGCTGAGGAATACGGGCTGCATCCGGAATATCGTCCGATTCCGATCTTCACACAGTCAGGCGACAGCCGTTATGACAATTCCGATAAAATGATCATGAAGGGCGCGGATGTTCTGCCTCATGCGCTGATCAACAATGTTGAGACTAAGCTGGGCAAAGACGGCGGGATTCTGCTGGATTATGTAAAATGGCTGAGAGACAGAATTTTGAAGCTCCGTCATACAGAGGACTATCAGCCTGTGCTGCATATCGATGTGTACGGTACCATCGGCATGGCATTCGGTGTTCATAACTACACAGGAATGGCCGACTATATCGAAACACTGGCAGAAGCGGCAAAACCGTTCAAACTGCGGATTGAAGGTCCGATGGATGCCGAAGAAAGAGAAGCGCAGATGCTTGCGCTGAAAGGTCTGACGGCCGAAATCGACCGCCGCGGCATCGAGGTGGAGCTGGTTGCAGATGAATGGTGCAATACCCTCGAGGATATCAAATACTTTGCTGACAACAAGGCAGGGCATATGGTGCAGATCAAGACACCGGATCTGGGCGGCATCAATAATATTGCAGAGGCAGTTATCTATTGTAAAGAAAAAGGAATCGGCGCATACCAGGGCGGCACCTGCAACGAAACAGACCGTTCCGCACAGGTTTGTGTCAATGTGGCTATGGCAACGCAGCCGGATCAGATTCTGGCAAAGCCGGGCATGGGCGTAGACGAAGGCTATATGATTGTCTATAACGAAATGCAGAGAATTCTCGCCTGCATGAAGGCAAAAAATGCATAAGAAAAGTTACGATAAATGCAAGACCTGCAGGACAGGGGCATTTGCGAGCAGCGCTGAAAGCAGTGTGTCGCAGCAGTCTTTCTGCAAGTATATCGGCAGTCTGGCGGCGGCGGCATTAAAAACAGAAGCGGCTGTTACACCAAAGCCGGGTCTTGTGGATCGGGAAAACAGCGGAGCCCATCGGGATATGGACTATCCGCTGTTTTTGGCAAGCAGTAGGGCTTTGGAACCGTATTTTGCGCGATGCGTAATGCTGGGATTTGAAAGGGGCAGAGCGTGTAAAAGATTGGAAACGGGCTGTCTTCTGAGCAGCGGCGGCGGTGAATGTGACAGCGGACTACAGAAACTTCGGTCAGCGGGACTTGCGGCGGAAGATGATATGTACGCTGTAACCGGAGGCGTCAATACCCACAAAGGCGTGATTTTTTCCATGGGAATTCTGTGCTTCTGCATCGGACAGCTGGCAGCGGAGGAGGAAATACCGGGACTGTGGAAACAGCAAGGCTTTTCAGAGTCGCGGAAACAGCTGAATCCGCAAAGTTTTCCAAATCTGAGGGAGGTGCAAATGCAGCAAGAATTTCGGAGGATACGGAAGCTGCAAAAAATGCACAAATCGCAGGAGGCGCAGAATCTGTCGGAGACGCAGGATATGTCGGAAATGCAGAGATTACAGAACTTGCAGAAGCTGCAGAGACGGTGTAAAGAGGCTGCGGAACAACTGCTGAAAGCGAAGAATCCCTCTGATACCAACGGCGCAAGAGTGTTTCGGGAAGAAAGAACAGGCGGTATTCGCAAAGAGGCCCTTTCCGGTTTTTCATCTGTCTTTGAGGCAGGCTATCCTGCACTTTTGGAATCTCTGAATTTGGGGCTTTCCGAAAACACTGCACTGATTCGGACGCTTTTGATTCTGATGACAAAAACGGAAGACAGCAATGCAGTACACCGGGGCGGTAAAGAGGGACTGTGTTTTATGCGCAGGCAGGCCGAGGAAATTTTGCAGGAGGACTTTAGAGGAGCAGAGGAGAAAGTGCTGGAGCGTGTTCGGGCATTTGACCGAGCCTGTATTAAGAAAAATCTAAGTCCCGGCGGCAGTGCGGATTTACTGGCGCTGACCGTTATGCTGCACAGTCTGTTTTCACAGGAGCTAAAAACGAAATTTTAATATGATTTGGGCATAAACGCAGATAAGATATACAGTACAATAAAAATACAGATATAAACACAAATGTAAAGGTGAATGTAAGAGCAAGTGCGGATACAGCCGCAATCATAAATGCGAATGTAAACATAAATACAAATACAGTTGCAAGTGCAAATATAAATATAAATATAGATGCAGCCGCAATTATAAACGCGGATACAAATACAGATATAAATTCGAAGGCAAATATAAATACATAATAGGCAGAAATATATATAAATAACAGATAGGAGGTAAGGGAATATGATTATAAAAAGTGCATGCGCAGGAACGGTGGAGTCCAGCGATATTTATGTGGAAATTGAACCGCTTCCTGCGGGCAGCGGCATTGAACTTTCTTTAACCTCGGTGGTTTACGAGCAGTTTGGAAAAGAAATTGAAGAAGTAATCAAAGACACGCTCAAAGGCCTTGCGGTAACGGATGTAAAAGTCATTGCAAGCGACAGAGGCGCAGTGGAATGTACCATCAGAGCCAGAGTGGAAACGGCAGTCTGCCGCGGGAAAGGAGAAGAGTAAAATGAGAAGAAGTATGCTATTTTTCCCCGGAAACAGCGCCAATATGCTGCTGAATGCCGATTTTCTCGGTGCGGACAGTATGATTTTGGATTTGGAAGATGCGGTTGCGCCGACAGAAAAGGACTCTGCCAGAATTTTAGTGCGCAATGCCATTCGGGATTTAGGCTTTACACACGAAGTTATCGTCCGTATCAACCCTATTGATAGTCCTTACTGGCAGAAGGATCTGGCGTATATTGTGCCGGTAAAGCCGGATATGATTATGCCGACCAAAGTCAGCGGTGCAGAAGATGTAAAGATCATATCTGCGGCTATCGCAGCGGAAGAGGAAAAGGCGGGAATCGAAAAGGGTACTGTCAAATTGATTCCTCTGATCGAAACTGCTCTGGGTGTGGAAAAGGCTTTTGAAATTGCATCGTCCGACCCGAGAGTTACTGCAATTTTCCTGGGCGCAGAAGACCTGACCGCAGATCTTCAGTGTAAGCGTACCAAAGAAGGCAAAGAAATTTTCTATGCCAGAAGCCGTATGGTTATGGCGGCTCGTGCAGCAGGAATCGATGTATACGATACACCGTGGACCGATGTGGAAGATTATGACGGACTCATCGAAGATGCAGCCTTTGCAAAGAGTCTGGGATTTTCCGGAAAATCCTCCATTTCTCCGCGTCATGTCCGCTTTATCAACGAAATTTTCAGCCCGACCGATGAGGAAATCCAATATGCCAAAGATGTTTTTGCGACGATTGAAAAAGCGAAAGCAGAAGGCAAAGGCGTGGTTTCTCTCCGCGGCAAGATGATTGACGCGCCGATTGTGTCAAGAGCTGAACAGGTGCTGAAAGCAGCGGAAGAAATGGGAAAACTGTAATATTTACAATTTGTGCCGGGCTGTTTTGACAGCCTGCGGGGCACGGCAGTATAAAGTCTGTCCGGCTGTAATCAGTCAGGGGGGCAGACTGTTGGGGGGTTATAGAATGAACAAATTAGTAAAAGACATCAAAGAAGCCATTCGTCTTTCCGGACTTTCAGACGGGATGACGGTTTCTTTCCACCACCACCTTCGAAACGGAGATATGGTGGCAGTGATGGTGATGGATGCTGTCAGCGAACTGGGCATCAGGGATCTGAATGTCAATATCAGTTCCATCTTCGATACCCACGAGCCGTTTATTGAATATATCAGAGACGGTGTGATTACCGGCATTGAAACCGATTACATCGGCGGTGTGGTCGGGCGTGCCGTCAGCGAAGGAATTTTGGAGAAGCCTGTGATTTTCAGAACACACGGCGGCAGACCAAGTGATATCATCAGCGGAAAATCTCCGATCGATGTTGCTTTTATCGCGGCGCCGACGGCAGATCCAATGGGAAACTGCACCGGTAAAACCGGTAAATCCGCCTGCGGTTCTTTAGGCTATGCCTTTGCCGACGCTATGTATGCAAAGAAAAGTGTGGTCATTACGGACAATTTAGCAGAATATCCGCTGGTTGACGCTTCTATCAGTGAAGATTACATTGATTATGTGGTATGCGTGGATAAAATCGGCGAGCCTTCCGGCATTGTATCCGGCACAACCAAAATCACAAAAGATCCGGTGGGTCTTGTGATTGCAGACTATGCAGCAAGAGCGATTGAAGCATCGGGACTTCTTGTGGACGGTTTTTCTTTCCAGACCGGTGCAGGCGGGGCTTCTCTTGCAGCTGCAAAATATCTGCAGGACATTATGCTGCGCAAAAATATCAAAGGAAGTTACGGATTGGGCGGCATCACAAGCTATATGGTAGATATGCTGAATAGCGGCTGCTTCAAAGCTTTGTACGATGTGCAGTGTTTTGATCTGGGTGCGGTTGAATCCATCAGAACCAATCTGCATCATATGGAAATCAGCGGCTCCCGCTATGCAAGTCCGACTGCAAAGAGCAGTGCGGTGGACAGCCTGGATGTAGTGATTCTGGGCGCAACAGAAATTGATACGAATTTTAATGTCAATGTACATACCGATTCTAACGGATATATTATGGGCGGAAGCGGCGGTCACAGTGATACTGCTGCCGGTGCAAAAATGGCGATGATTGTGGCGCCGTTATCCAGAGCCCGTCTGCCGATTGTTGTGGATGAAGTAATCTGTAAATCCACACCGGGAAATACCGTTGATGTGCTGGTAACGCAAAGAGGTATCGCAGTTAATCCGCTGCGTCCGGAACTTTCTGAACGATTTAGAGCAGCCGGTCTTCCTGTCGTGGATATCAGAACCCTGAGAGACGATGCGGTAAAACTGAACGGAAAACCGAGAAAACCGGTTCTGGGCGATAAAGAAGTGGCAAAAGTCCTTTATCGCGACGGAACGCTCCTTGACACCATCTATAATGTGCCTGTAAAATAGAAATAAAGTTGTGCAGAGCCGCAAAAATGCCGACAGCTTTGCACAACTTTTGAATTTGGAAAGCTAAAAAGCTGTGCAGAAAAGATGTATTTTGGAAGGCGTATAACTGCAAGAGGAAGATATTATGTTTTATGTGGAAGAAATTAAAATGAATTGTGCCGCGGAACTGCTTGCAAAGTGCGGATTGTCCGAGCCGCAGGGAGTGGATTACACTGCCGGGGTATTTTGTGCGGAATCGGGAAGCTTCAGCACCTTTGAAAGTACCGGCGGATTCAGAAGTACTGCGGGACTCGGAACCGGCGGTACAGCCGGAAGCACTGCGAAACTCGGAGTTAACGGCACCTTTGGAGGCATTGGCGGCTTCGGAAGTAACGGTGCAGGCTGCGGCAGGCGTCTTGCGGCAACCGGCAGTCTGAAAGGTGATATGATACAGGGTATGGCAGTAGACCCTGATTTTCAGGGAGAGGATCTTACGGCAAAGGTACTGACTCACCTCTTCGGCATTGCAAGAGAGCGGGGACACAGAACACTGTATCTTTTTACAAAGCCTGAAAAAGCCGGACAGTTCATAGGTTTGGGGTTTCGCCGTGTCGCCGGGGCACGCCCTTATGCGACACTTCTTGAGTGGGGTGAATCCGGTGTGAACGAATATATGAAGCGGCTTGCTGCGGTACGAAAATCCGTATCGCAGGATTTGAATGGGTCCGAAGCCGGCGTTCTGGTGATGAACTGCAATCCGTTTACAAAAGGACACCGATATCTGATTGAGCAGGCTGCGGCGCGAAAAAAATATGTTTTTGTGCTGGCGGTGGAAGAAGATGTATCTTTGTTTCCTTTTTCGGACCGGCTTGCTATGCTGCAGCTCGGAACAGCGGATTTAGAAAATGTGAAAGTTCTTTCCGGCGGGCGTTATGCCGTATCCAATCTGACTTTTCCAAGCTATTTTACGAAAGAGGAAAATCTGGCAAAAGCCCATGCGGCTGTTGACGCAGAGCTTTTTGCGGCGTGTATTGCGCCGGCGCTTTCCGCATCGGAGCGGTTTGTCGGAACGGAACCGTTTTCGCAGGTGACAGCGGTATATAATGAGACATTAAAAGAAAGACTGCCGAAACACAAAATCACGGTGACAGAGATTCCAAGACTGAAAGCAGGCGGTGAAGCCGTCAGCGCAACAAAAGTGCGGACTGTTCTTGCAGACCTTTGGAGGAGCGGAAATCTGACTGCGGAGGCGGTAGGGGAATCTTCCGCATTGGAGCTGCTGCTGCCGGAAACCACTTTAGAATATTTGAAGAGGGAAGAGATGCTTTTACGGCTTCGCGATGGGCTTGCTGAAGGAGAGACGCGCGATATGCAGATGGCGGAGGGAATGCCTTCCTGCGAGGCGCGGGAGGGAAAGCTATGAATGAGATTAGAAAGGTTACATTGACCGAGCTTTTGGACTCCAGAGAAAAGAGGGTTTCTCACCAGAAGGAGCTTCTTTTCGAATACGGAGGTGTGCTGGTTTCTGTAACTTTGAATATTCCGGGACCGGTGAAGGATAAGCGTGCCTACCGGAAAGCTTTGCGGTACGGTATGGAGGTTCTTGCGGAAAAACTTTCCGATGGGGAGAGGGGTTTTGATGATGAGAAAAATTCGAAAGAGCAGCCGGCGGCTTTCGGCAGACCTGCCGCAATGATTTTGCACCGGGAAGTGCGGGATCTTGTGACCGGACCGGAAGGATATCTTATTGTACAGGAGACAGAGGAACTGACCGCGGAAGCCGTGAAACAACTGACCGTAGAAATTGAGGACAGTTCTGCCTTAGGGAGACTGTTTGATATGGATGTGATAACCGAAGCCGGCGGTATCAGCCGTGCGGACCTTGGATCAGGCAGACGGAAATGTCTGCTCTGCAGCGAAGACGCGAAAATCTGTGCCAGGGGTATGCGGCATAAGACAGAGGATTTACTTGTGGAGATTGACAGAATCCTGGAAGAAGCGGGGTTTTGAGTTCCGATTGTAAAATGGGGCAGGTATCTTTATATCGCATCGGATTTGAAAAAGGACTGCGAAAATAAAAATTACGGAGAAATGACACTTTCGGTTGCGATGTACAAGGAATGTGTCATTTTTGTTTTCGCTTTTCTGTCTGAAATGGCATATAGAACTGCTGTTTTAAGGCTTTGTGTCATAAAATCAGGAGAAAAAAAAACGGCAGGTATGTTTTACCGTGAAAATATAACCGGTATATTAAAAATAAGTAAAAATATAGAAAACAAATAAAGAGATGGGATATAAAAAGTGACAGGTTTGTATGGATTTTAGGCGCAACCTGTCATTTTTGCCTTTTATGTTTTGGGAGGAATGACACAGATAAAGGATATAAGATGTGCTTGTGTCATTTTGGCTTTTAATAATACAAAGTTTGTTTATTTTCATCTGCGGAGAAGAAAGGATGCGGGGAGAAACAGCAAAGGGAGAAGCGCAGAGCAGGGAAGACGCAGGGAAGGCGGAGAGAAAGTATACATTGCAGACGGCTGCGGAAAAAAATTAAAAATCCTGTAACGAAACTGATTTTTTTGTGATTAAATAAGTGAAGAAACAAAGTCAAAAGGGAACGGAGGTGATGACATAGTGCGTACCGATGATATTTTTCAGGATTACGGGAAGCTGGTATACCGCTATCTGCTGCGGCTTTGCGGCGATAAGGATTTAGCTGAGGAGCTGATGCAGGAAACTTTTTACCAGGCGGTGAAAAGCGCAGACCGGTTTGACGGCTCCTGCAAGGTTTCTACCTGGCTTTGTCAGATTGCAAAGCATATGTGGTACAGAGAGCTTCGAAAGAAAAAACACGATATCGTGCCGCTTGCGGATATGGAGCTTACGGCAGATTTCGATGTGGAACAGGATTTTCTTCGGAAAGCTTCCGCCCTTGCGGTTCTGAAACAGGTACACAGGCTGCCGGAGTATGAAAAAGAAGTAATTCTGCTTCGGGCAGCGGGCGGTATGTCATTTCGGGAGATCGGTGAAGTTATGGGAAAGACAGAAAACTGGGCGCGAGTTACATTTTTCAGAGCGAAACAGAAAATCAAGGAGGAGGGATAAACGATGCGCGAAGTACAGAAACTGAATTGCGAAATTGTGAAAGACCTGCTGCCTCTGTACTGTGAAGATTTAGTATCGGAGGTCAGTCGCGAAGCGGTGGAGACTCATTTACAAAGCTGTCAGATATGCGAAGAACTGTACCGTCAGATGCGGGAGGAACTTTTTACGGCGCAGATGCCGGAGGTTTTGGAAGCAGAGGTAAAGCCGCTGAAAAAGATAAAACGAATGGCAAATCTACGGACTCTGCTGGTGTCTCTGACTGCGGTTATTGCGGCGGCGCTTCTTTTCTGGGGACTTTTTGCCGGTATGGTTCCTATAAAAGCCGAGGATTTAAAGGTAACTTATACAGCGGAAATCAATGCCGGTGCAAAGGAGAATTCCTCCACCCATTTTATAGAATTTACCATTGAAAATACCAACGGAAAGGCGCTGTCCATCAGAGAAAAAAATACCGGTTCACCGGGATCGGGCAGCTATTTTATGACGGCATACAGCATTTTCCGTATGCCTTTTGATGATATTGGAAGCAGCGAATCTATCGGGGTTTCCAGTATCGGGCCTTTTTCGGAGGATGCAGTTTTTGAAATTAAATGCAGGGATAAAACTTTAACATACAGTCTGAAGGAGATTGCCGAGGAGTGCGGTATTCAGTAAAACGACAGCGGGCGATTCTTTGCTGACAAAAGGGGCGTGAATTATATGGCAAAAGTGAAATATATGATTACTTTCTTTCTGTTTTTGACAGTATTTCTTTTTTCGGGAGAAAGCTATACTTTTTTTCTGGAAAACTTTCAGGAGGAATATCAGCAGGTCGGCTATTTTCTGCCGACAGGAGATAATGAAAAGAATATGAATCGGCATATTCTGGGAAAAGCAAAGGAGTTTGACGCGGAAGTTTTTGCCCTGGAAAAGGAAGAGCGGGGCGCATATAACCGAAAGGTAATCATCTACGGAACCGATGGGATTGCCGATATTTTAAAAGAAGACTAGGGGATTGAAGCAGGTGTGAAAAAGTCTTTCTTTTCCGGTAAAACAGAGTTTGTCTTTGAACCCTTTGAAAAAGCCGGGGAAAAGGCTATGGAAAACTGCTGGTATCCGATCGTACAGACGGCGAAGCCGTTCTTTCCGAGTATCGCAGTTTCTGGAATCTGGAAGGAATTTCCGAAGAAGATTTCGAAGGTATCATACGCTATGAAGACGGACTTTCCGTGATGGCAAGAGGTCTGATCAATACGGAATCGGACTATACTTATCGGGTGAAAAATCCGGTGATTATACTGGATACTTACGATTACGGAAAGTACGAAACTTATCCGGTCAGCTACAAATTACGGAAGGCTGCAGATTACCCCGGATTTTTCGGTCGGAATGCTCATTACTATATGCAGTTTGTTTCTGTAAAATATGATAAGCAGAAGATTTATGATTTTGCCGAGGTTATCGGCGGAGACGGTTTGAAACCGAATTTTGCGGAGTTTTCCACAGTAACTGAAGACAAATGGTTTGAGGGGCTGTGGGCGCTTTTGAACAGAGGCCTTTTGATTTCGGTGATTTTAGCCGGTGTTATGGTTTTTCTGTATTTGCAGATTACGATTGTAACTCTCAGGATTCTTTATCAGACAAAAGCAAAGGAACTTACGGTGAAAAAGGTTATGGGATTCTCACTTTTTCAGCGATACAGGGGATTTTTCCTGATGACCTTCGCTATATGCTGCGGAGCGCTTCTGGCATCGCTTTCGGTTTACAAAATCTTCAATATAGGTGCGGCAGCGTATTTTCTGTACGGCAGTATTGCTGTATGGGTTTTTGACTGGGCTGTCCTTACCGTTTTGTCGCGGAACATGGATCGCCGGCAGATTCAGAAAGTCCTGAAGGGAGGTTTTTAGCAATGGGATTTATTACGATAAAGGAATTGACAAAGTCATTTGACGGCAGAAATTTATTTGAAAACTTTTCTCTGGATATTGATTTTGGTGAATTTGTTGTAATCACCGGAGAAAGCGGCTGCGGCAAAACAACTCTGCTCAATATGATCGGTGGTCTTGAGCCTGTAAGCAGCGGCAGTATTACGGCAGACGGTATGGAAATTACGGCGCGGATGAGCCTACCGGATTTTTGGATCGGAAAAACGGCAGGATTGTTATGGATATTCTGCACCGGCTTCATGAAGAGGGGAAGACGGTTATTATGGTAACTCACGATGAAAGTCTGATTCGTCCTACGGATAGAGTTATCAGGCTTTGAACAGGAGGCTGCGTGCGAAGATGCAGGAATCCGTTGCGTATTTGCAACAGGGCGGCGGCATCTCTTGCCTGCGTCTTTCGCTTCCGCTTTTGCGGTTTTCTGCGGCTTGTCCTTTATTTCTGCGGAATTCAGCGGATTCTTTTTCTGAGCGGAAAAGTCCCGGAGGGTTTTTCAGAAGAAGATTTCCTTAAAAATCTTGATTTTTGTGTTGGCATAGTTTATGCTTATATACAGTTATGCGGTTTCACGAAGAAATGCATGACAGGTTCAGAAGAACTTGTATCGGCGGCAGCATATGCCGCGTCAGACCATTGCCGCGAAAAGCGGTTATCATAATCAATTGCAGAAAACGCTTACAAGAAGTAAGGAAGTGCATATCACAGATTCATATTACAGTATGTATGCCACGAAGGCAGACTGGGTTTCAGCAGAGATCCGGCTTGTTTCGTGGTTTTTTCTTTGCCTCGGCGAAGCAGATACTCTGCTTTTCCGCCGGCTCAGCTTATTGCATCGGTTTGGTTCGGCGTGCGATGAAGCAGTTTTTTCTTAAGGCGCTGCCTGTGTGCCGGGTTTTTGGACGGAAAACGGCAAAGCATGAAAAAACTATGCAAAAAGGCGGGAAAAATATATATAAACAGCGAAAAATCAGGAAAGAAGGTTAAAACAGGAGGTTGAGTGAGGATAGTTATGGAATACAAGAATTTAAGGGAATTTTTTGAGATACATACAAAAATCGCTCTGGCTTTTTCCGGCGGAGTGGATTCCGCGTATCTGCTCAAAGAAGCGGTGAACTGCGGCGCAGAGGTAAAAGCCTATTTTGTAAAAAGTCAGTTTCAGCCGGATTTTGAACTGGAAGACGCAGTGCGTTTAGCGGAGGAGCTGGGGGCGGAAATGAAAGTGATTTCCTGCGATGTGCTGGCAGATTCCGTAATTTGCGAAAACTCCGGGGATCGATGCTACTATTGTAAAAACAGGATTTTCAGAGATATTTTACAAGCGGCGAAAGAAGATGGATTCGAAACGGTTATCGACGGCACCAATGCTTCCGACGATGCAGAGGACAGACCGGGAATGCGGGTGCTTGCCGAGATGCAGGTGCTTTCACCTCTTCGGCTTTGCGGCATTACCAAGGAGGAGGTCAGAGCGCGCTCCAAAGAGGCGGGGCTGTTTACCTGGGACAAACCGGCTTATGCCTGCCTTGCCACCAGAATTCCCCAAGGAGAGATGATTACCGGTGAAAAACTGCGCCGCATAGAGCTTGCGGAGAAAGCGCTTTCTTCGATGGGGTTTTCGGATTTTCGCATCAGACTCTTTCATAGCGCCGCAAGGCTTCAGGTGAAGGCGTCTCAGATGGAACAGGCAGTTTGCCGAAGAGAAGAAATCAGAGCTGCGTTAAAGCCGTATTTTGACAGCACGCTTTTGGACTTGGAGGAAAGATAAATGGAACAGTATCAGGTAAAAGAACTTTTGGAACAGGTTGCGGCAGGCGGAACTTCCGTGGAGGAGGCGATGATGAAGCTGAAGACAGCGCCCTTTGAGGAGATTGACATAGCTTCTTTGGACCATCACAGAGGGATTCGTCAGGGCGCGTCGGAGATTATTTACGGCGCGGGAAAGTCGCCTGCGCAGATTGATAAAATAGCTCGTACTCTTTGGAACAGCGGTCAGAAAACCATTCTGATCACCCGCATGAAAAAAGAGGCGGCGGATTGTATGAGGGAGGATCTTCCTTTTACATATTTTGAAGAGGCAAAGGTGGGGCTGGTTGGAGAAAAGCTTCCGCCAAGACACAGCGGATATATTCTTGTTGCAACCGGCGGTACCAGCGACATTCCTGTTGCAGAAGAAGCCGCCCTGACTGCCGAGATTATGGGAAATCGTGTGGAACGGCTTTATGATGTGGGGGTTGCGGGAATTCACAGGCTGCTTGCCCATGTGGACAAGATTATGGGCGCCCGGGTCATTATCGCCATTGCCGGTATGGAGGGAGCGCTGGCTTCCGTAATCGGGGGACTGGCGGATTGTCCTGTCATTGCTGTGCCGACAAGTGTAGGTTACGGTACGGCGCTGGGCGGCGTGACTGCTCTTTTATCCATGCTGAATTCATGTGCCAGCGGAGTCAGTGTTGTCAATATCGACAACGGTTTCGGCGCCGGCTATCAGGCGAATTTAATCAATAATATGGAGGATGGAAAATAGATGAAGACTTTATATCTGGAATGCAATATGGGGGCTGCCGGAGATATGCTGATGGCAGCGCTGCTGGAACTTTTGGACGAAAAAGAAAGGGCGGATTTTCTTGCTCAGATGAATGCGATTATGCCGGAAGGGGTGCAGATCGGAGCGGAACCCGATGAAAAATGCGGTGTGACCGGCACTCATGTCCATGTGCATATTCACGGTGAAGAGGAGGACTGCGGAGACAATCATCATCACCATAATCATCACAGCCATGATCATATTCATACCCACGAGCATCACGACCACGAAGATTACGGTCATACGCATACGCATGAGCATCACGACCACGAGGATCACAGTCATACGCATACCCACGAGCACCACGACCACGAGGCTCACGGCCATATGCATACCCACGAGCACCATCATCACAGCGGTCTTGGTGACATCTACCGTCTGATTGAGACTATGGCTGTATCGGATACAGTCAAGGAAGACGCAAAGGCTGTTTATAGGCTCATTGCAGAAGCGGAATCTAAGGTTCACGGAAAAACCATGGAGCAGATTCATTTTCACGAAGTGGGTACTCTGGATGCAGTGGCTGATGTAGTCGGAAACTGTATACTTATGGAAAAAATCGGAGCAGACAGAATCATCGTTTCTCCGGTTCATGTGGGCTGCGGCAGTGTGAAATGCGCTCACGGCATCCTGCCGGTGCCTGCGCCTGCCACGGCATTGATTTTGGAAGGAATTCCGATTTACAGCGGGCAAGTCAAAGGAGAGCTTTGTACGCCGACCGGCGCGGCGCTTCTGAAATACTTCGGGGATTGTTTTGAAACTATGCCGGCAATGACCGTACGGAAAATCGGTTACGGTATGGGAACGAAAAATTTCGAAGAAAGGCCGAACTGCATACGGGCGCTTTTCGGGGAGACCGCAGAGTGCAGCACAGATGCGGCGGATACTGACAGCATAGACTCGGTATCGGAGCTTGCTGCAAATATTGATGATATGACAGGCGAAGAGCTGGGATTTGCTGCAGAGAAGCTTATGAAAGCAGGAGCGCTTGATGTGTATTTTGAGCAGATTACGATGAAGAAGTTCCGTCCGGCGGTAAAGCTTTGCTGCATCTGCAGAGAAGAAGAACGCAAACGGTTTGCGGCTCTGATACTGAAATACACTTCTACCCTCGGCGTCAGGGAATACAGATGCAGCCGTTTTATTATGAAAAGACATACTGAACGCAGAGAAACTCCGTGGGGCGAAGTAGATGTGAAGGTGTCCGAGGGATACGGTGTAAAAAAGTCAAAACCGGAGTTTGCGCAGCTTGCGGAAATTGCGGAGAGAGAAGATTTGTCTCTGCGCGAAGCAGCCTGCAAAGTAAAGGAAAAGGCAGAGCGGTAATTTATGAACGAAGGCGTGAAAGAAAAACTGATATATCTTTTGAAGAAAGCAGGACAGGTGCTGATTGTACTTCTGCTTCTTTCCATAGCGGTGTTTGTGATTGCAAGGCTTTGTCCGGGAGATCCGCTGAAAGCCTATTACGGAGACGGCGCGGAGCATATGAGTGAAATGGAAAAAGATGCCGCAAGGGAGAGACTGGGGCTGAACGACTCTATAGCGACTCAGTATTTCCGCTGGTTTGAGAACCTGACGGAAGGAAATCTCGGTCTTTCTTATAAATACAAGCAGCCGGTGACGGCGGTTATTGGAAATGTATGGCTGAATACGCTGCTGCTTGGCATCATCGCCTATCTTGCAACTTTTGCTCTTGCTATAGCTTTGGGTATGTTCTGCGCCCTCAGAGAAGACCGCCCGGCGGACAGGATTATCTGCAGAATCGGTACGATTTCTGCCAATGTTCCTTCCTTTTTTCTGGCGCTGCTTCTGATTCTCGTGTTTTCGGTCAATTTGGGGATACTTCCCTCCGGCGGCGCTTATGATCTGGGGAAAAGCGGAGATTGGCTGAACCGGGCAGTTCATCTGATTCTGCCTGTGAGCGTGCTGGTGCTGCAGCATCTTTGGTATTATGCCTATATGGTGAGAAATAAGCTGCTGGAAGAAACCAGAAAAGACTATGTGCTTTTGTGTAAAGCCGAGGGAATTCCGCGGAGAACAATTCTGTGCCGCCATTGCTTCCGTAATATCATGCCGTCTATGCTGGTGATTATGGCTATTTCCCTGCCGCATATTCTAGGCGGTACTTATGTGGTGGAAATGGTGTTTGGTTATCCGGGTCTGGGAACTCTCAGCTTTGAGGCTGCCATGTATCAGGATTACAATACGCTGATGGCGCTGACGATGCTGACCGGCGGGGCGGTACTGATTTTCAATATGCTGGCGCAGGTGCTTTCGGAGCGAATCGATCCGAGAATGGAATATGAAAAACTGTTACAGGAGGCGGTGTGATGAAACGGGAAAAGAAACTGCCTAAGGCAGCAGTCTGTATTTTGGGCTTTATCATTCTTGCCTGCGCTTTCGCTCCTGTTTTGGCGCCCTTTACACCGGATCAGATGGACAGCTCGGCATTAAATGCGGCGCCGGGCGGAGCGCATCTTTTGGGGACGGATGCCCTTGGGAGAGATTTGCTTTCCATGCTTCTTTACGGCGGGCAGGCATCGATTTATATCGGACTTCTCAGCGGTCTGATTTCCACTGTCATTGCAGTGGTTTACGGCACAGTCAGCGGGCTTTGCAGCGAAAAAAACAGCGATCTTCTGATGCGGTTTGCAGAACTTTGTATGAGCATACCGTCTATCCTTTTGGTCATCTTTTTTCAGGCACTGTGGGGAAAGCCGACGGCAACTTCTCTTGCGGTGATTATCGCCCTGACCGGCTGGATGAATATTTCCAAGATTGTCAGAAGCGAAGTGCGCCAGATTGCAGGCAGTGACTATGTGCTGGCGGCGAAAACCATGGAAGGCGGCTTCTGGTATATTCTGAGAAAACATCTGCTGCCTAACTTTATCTCTTCCATTATGTTTATGGTAGTAACCAACATCGGACAGGCTATGATTACGGAATCCACTCTGAGTTTTCTGGGGCTGGGACTGCCGCTTACGACAGTATCCTGGGGAAGTCTCATGTCTATGTCGGAGGAAGCGCTGCTTTCGAACAGCTGGTGGATGATTGTGATTCCCGGAACCGTACTGATTACCACACTGGTATGCATCACTTCTATGGGAGAGTATGTGCGAAGAAAAAACAATCGGATTTACAGTAATTTATAAAATAATTTAATATATATAATTGGTAAATGATGTATAAACCGTTTTGGCATAGAGGCAGCGACCGGAGAAGCAGCGGAAAGGTAATCGGCAGACAATGTATAAACAATTTTCCGGGCAAACGGTAAACGATACATAAACAATTTGATATGAGCAATCGGTAAACGGATTGCAAACGGTTTTATATGAGTAATAGAGAAACGATTTACAGACAACGATATACGAAACAGAGAAACGGTTTATAAATAACGATAAGGAATTTATGCGAGGAGAAACGATTATGAAAAAAAGAATTTTAGTTAGTCTGTTATGTATGCTTCTGGCTGCGTCGGCAGTTTTTATGACCGGCTGCGGCGGAGAAGGGGAAACGGAGCAGACAGGGGGCGCAGGGGACACCCTTGTTTACGGAAGTCAGGACTATACAGCTATCAATCCGGCTCTTTATGAACACGGCGAAATCAATATGCTGCTTTTTGCCGGGCTTACTGCTCACGATGCAGAAAACAAAGTAGTGCCGGGCCTTGCGAAGGACTGGACTTTTGACGAAGAAACCCTGACCTATACTTTTAATCTGCGGGAAGACCTGACTTTCCACGACGGCAAGCCGCTGACTTCTGCCGATGTGAAATTCACGCTGGAAGCGATTCTGGATCCTGCCAATCAGTCGGAAATCGTTTCCAACTATACGGATATTAAGAAAATCACCTGTCCCGATGACTTAACCGTAAAAATTCAGCTGAATCAGGTTAATGTGGCATTTCCGGATTATATGACTATCGGGATTCTTCCGAAGCATCTGCTTTCCGGAAAAAATCTGACTTCCTGCGATTTTAATCAGAATCCGGTCGGTGCCGGTCCTTATAAAATGACCGGCTGGGATCAGGGGCAGTCAATTACGATGGAAAAATTTGACGGTTATTATGGAGGAGAGCCGAATATTGACAATGTTATTTTCAAAATTGTGCCGGATACCGATGCGAGAAGTATGCAGCTACAGTCGGGAGAAATTGATATGGCTCAGATTACGGCAAAAACGGCAGGAGATGTAAAGAAAGCCGGCGGTTACCACATTTATCAGATGAATACTGCCGATTACAGAGCTGTCGCATACAATTTCAGCAAGCCTCTTTTTGCGGAAAATCCCGAAATCCCGGGGGCGCTGAGCTATGCTGTTGACAGAGAATCCATAGTAAAAAGCGTTTTACTGGGCGAAGGGGAAGCTGCTTATTCTCCGCTGCAGAAAAGTCCGTACTGCAACGACGGTATTGAAAAGTTCGAATACAATCCGGAAAAAGCAGTAAAGCTTCTCAAAGATGCCGGCTGGAAGAAAAATGCGGACGGATATTTTGAAAGGAACGGTACGGAACTTGGATTTACCATTTCCGCCATGTCTGATGATAAAGTGCGGGTTGATATGGCAACGGTGTGCGCTGCGCAGCTGCAGGAAATCGGCGTCAATGCCAAAGCGGAAGCAAAGCCGTCACTTGACTGGGGCGGACAGGACGCCTGTATTATCGGCTGGGGAAGTCCTTTTGACCCGGATGACCACACTTACAAAGTCTTCTCTACAGGTGCAGGCGATAATTATACCTCATATTCCAACGACAGAATCGATGAAATCCTTGCAGAAGCAAGGCATACTTCCGATGATGCAAAGCGCCGCGAACTTTACGGCAGATTTCAGCAGGAAATGACCGAAGCTATGCCGTACACTTTTATTGCTTATGTAGACGCATCCTATGCAGTCAGAGAGAATATTAGCGGAATTACGGAAAAAACAGTTTTGGGACATCACGGTGTAGGCGTATTTTGGAATATTGCAGAGTGGGAAATCAATGAATAAGATTTTGGAAATTGAAAACTTCAGATTGTCTTTTCAGGGACCTTTTGGTAAAGCGACGGCGGTGCGGGGTGTTGACCTTGCCGTATCGCCAGGGGAAACTCTGGCGCTGGTAGGCGAATCGGGATGCGGTAAAACTGCTCTGTGCCGGGCAATTCTGATGCTTCATTCGCAGCATGCGGAGATAGAGTCCGGCAGGATTCTGCTCTGCGGCAGGGATGTTACATTGATGACAGAAAAGGAACTGGAAGCTGTTCGCGGAAAAGACGGAGCTATGATTTTTCAGGATCCTATGAGTTCTTTGAATCCGGTTTTTTCCATCGGAAAGCAGATTATGGAGCCGATACTGCGACATCAAAAAGTGAGCAGAGGAGAGGCAAAACAGCGGGCGTTGGAGCTATTGCAGCAGGTGGGTATTCCGGAACCGGAAATCCGCTTCTCCCAGTATCCCCACCATTTTTCCGGGGGGATGCGGCAGAGAGTGGCTATTGCCATTGCCCTTGCCTGCAGTCCGAAGCTTTTAATTGCCGATGAGCCCACGACCTCTTTAGATGTGAAAACGCAGGAACAGATTTTGGAGCTTTTACAAAATGTCTGCAAAGATAGGGAACGCGGAGTTGTCTTTGTTACCCATGATCTGGGAATTGCCGGAAAAATTTCCGATAGAACTGCGGTCATGAAGGACGGCATCATTGTTGAAATCGGAAAGACTTCGGAGATTTTTGAAAATCCACGGCACGAATACACGAAGGAATTGATGAGGTACGCAAGGTACGGTAAGGGAGACAGTCACTTTCACGGCAGGTACACGGTGCCGGCAGGGAAGATACCGGAAAAGGCGGAGACGGAGTGTGAGCAGAAAATCAGAAAGAGCGGGATTACTAACGGAGCTTTCCGCCAATCTTCCGGCAACGCTTTTGACAAGGCGGCTGAGAAAGAAACAGCGATACTGGCAGTTACAGTCAGCAATCTTACCAAAACTTTTCCTCTTGGAAAAAAGAAGGTGCAGAAGGTTTTGGACAACTTCAGTCTGACTGTGGAAAAAGGGGAAATCGTAGGAATTGTAGGACCTTCCGGCTGCGGAAAATCTACGCTTGCAAGGTGTCTTGCAGGAATTTATACGCCGGACGGCGGAACGATTGAGTTTGCGGATGGCATAAAAAGACAGATGATTTTTCAGGACAGTGCGTCGGCATTTAATCCGAGAATGACTCTGGTGCAGATTATTGCAGAACCTCTGGTAATTGCCAATCGGAAGCAAGGGCGAAAGTGGGGAAAGAAGGCAGGTGCCTCGGCAGAACGGAGTCTGAAACAGAAGATGGAACGGAAACTGACCGAAGCGGAAATCCGGGAAAAGGCGCTTTCTGTGATGGCGCAGGCAGAACTTCCTGAAGAGCTTGCGGAGCGGCATCCCTACGATGTGTCCGGAGGTCAGCGGCAGCGTGCTGCCATTGCCCGCGCTTTGATTACGGAGCCTGATTTTATTATTGCGGATGAGCCGATTTCTTCCCTTGATGTATCTACGCAGGCGCAGATTATTCATCTGCTGAAAAAAATTCGCGATGAGCGGGATTTGACGATGCTGCTGATTGCCCATGATCTGCCAATGGCAGCCCATATCAGCGACAGGATTGTGGAAATGGAGAAAAAATGATGCCGGAAGAAAGGTTTGGCAGTGATTACAGCATATCATATAGAACTGTAAAAATATGTAAAAATATTCAATTTCTTATTTCTGCCGTGGAAAAGTACGGTTCTCTGTGCTAAAATATAGGAAAAATCATAAAGGAGAAGAGAAAACCATGCGTTTTTTAGTCATAGACGGTCAGGGGGGCAGGCTGGGAAAGCTGCTCATCGAAGAAATCAGAAAGGAGTTTCCTGGAGAGGAAATTATGGCTGTGGGTACTAATGCAACTGCAGCTTCCACCATGCTGAAAGCCGGCGCGGATGAGGCGGCAACAGGGGAGAATCCGGTTGTTGTCGCATGCCGCAGAGCCGATGTTATCATCGGTCCCATCGGCATTGTTATTGCTGATTCACTTCTCGGGGAAGTGACGCCGAAGATGGCAATTGCAGTAGCTCAAAGCAGCGCTGTCCGCATACTGATTCCGATGAACCGCTGCGACAATCTGGTGGCGGGGGTCGGCTCCCTGTCTATTGCGGAACTTGCAGCAGATGCAGTAAGAAAACTGAAGGAAACAGCAGGCTGCCGCTGAAAGAGACTGTATTGCAGAGCATTTGCTTGCAGCAGCAAAGGAATGTACGGCATTAAACAAACAGAGAATTTTATAATGTATGATGAAAGAGGGCTTCTGCATTTAACGAAGAATAACCGTTGGTGCGGTAGCCCTTTTTTCTTGGTAAGCTCAAATCTCCTACAAGCAGTTTTTTTAGCTGAAAGCAGGGGATTTTTTGCAGTAGGGAGGGGGTATAGAGGACGCTTGAAGTCTTAATCTTAATCTGAATCTGCTGTCACAATATTTTTTTCGTATGGCACGATTTTTGCTTTATTTTATCATTGAGATAAAGCGGAGGTAACGATTATGTACGATTTTGGTTTTAGTATACCCACAGAGATTATTTTCGGAGAGGGCTGCGAGATGCAGGCAGGCTCTTTGATGAAGCAGTGGGCGGACAGAGTTCTTTTGATATACGGCAGTGAGCGGATTTTCACAGCCGAAGAAGGCGGCAGAAGCCTTGGGGAAAGACTGACGATGTGTTTGCAGGAGGCGGGATGTACGGTTTTCTGTTACGGCGGGATCAGACCTAATGCGGATGCAGCATTTATTGACAGCGCGATTGCTGTGGTGAGAAAGGAAGGCATACAGGGAATTCTGGCAGTAGGCGGCGGAAGCGTCATTGATACGGCAAAGGCGATTTCAGCCGGTTGTTGTTTCCAGGGAAATATTACGGAACTTTATGAAAATCCGTCTGCGTATCCCGAAATGTTTCTGCCGGTAGGTGCTGTGGCAACGATGGCGGCGACCGCCAGTGAATCCAACGAAACATCGGTTATCAGCGATGAGAAAACCGGGCATAAGATTATGCGGGCGTTTAAAGAAACCAAACCGAAGTTTGCGCTTCTGAATCCTGCATTGACAGCGAGACTGTGAAAGTTTTTCTGTAAATTAGCCTTCTATGGTAATTAGATAGCT
>CALBGO010000122.1 GCA_937894585.1 uncultured Eubacterium sp. | reverse complement strand
AAGGAGCTGTCGCTTTGGCCGACCTGATCGGTCAACTGTGCGACAGCCCCTTTTTAGATGACTGTGATTACCCGGCAAGTGCGGACAGCTGAGCTTGAAAGGTCGGGCGGGGAAGTCTTGCTTAACGCAGGTGTTTTTCAATTAAATCGATAAAGGTATCTACATATTCCTCCTTGGAGAAAATTGCCCGGGCGGAATTTTTATTTCCGCCGCCTTTTCCGTGATAGATGGGCGCGTTTTCTTTTACAAGCAGACCCGCGTCGTAACGGTCGCTGAAAAGCAGCACAGTGTTGCTCGGCATATGGACAAGGAAGAGGACGGTAGGAATATTTCCGGCAAGCCCTTTGCCGATATCCAGTATATCGTTAATTGACAATTTGTCGTACTTTCTGACAAAAGCCGGTGTCACAGTCTGTGAAATATCGTCGATTTCCCGGGAAATAAGCCATTTTTTCAGATGATAGAGTTCATTTCTGACTTCTTTTGTCTTTTCCTGCTGTGCATTGTATTTCTGCAGCAGGTCGCTGAACCCTGCAGACAATTTATTTTCCAGCTCCGTCAGTACATCAAACCGCTGCTGATACTGTCGGAAAGCCCTTTGACCTGCCTCGAAGTAGATACGAAACATTCCCTTGTTGGATTCCACTTTGTAGAGCTTTACCATACCTACCTGACCTGCGGTGCTTGGGTGAGTTCCGCAGCAGGCGACGCAGTCGGCAGGATTTTCGACGGCGCCCACGCAGACTATGGTAATATCTTCATCAAAGGCAAGAGCTTTGCGCAGAGGCAGGTTTTCCGCCTCGGCTCTGCTGTCAAAATGTCTGGTGATTACCGGCAGGTTCTGCCATATGGCTTTGTTGGTTTCCAGTTCGGCGGCTTTTGCCATCTCCCATGTTATTTTTGTAAAATCGGGATTCTCTTCCAGACTGATGTCGATTGTCATATAATCTTCACCCATATGAAATCCCCGGTTGACGCCGCCGTAAAGCTCGTAAAATTTACCGGATAGAATATGCTCGCCGCAGTGACGCTGCATATTGTCAAAGCGATGTTCCCAGTCGATTGCAAGATCTATTTCATCGCCTATCTGCAATTTACTTTCTTTTTTGACACAGCGGTGAAAAATTTCGCCGTTTTTTTCGTATACGTCGACAACGGTAAGTTCACCGGCAGTGCCGGTATCACAGCTTTGACCGCCTCCCGTGGGGAAAAAAACTGTCCGGTCAAAAGTCAGAATCAGCCCTTTTTCGTCGGAGAAAATATCGGTAATGACTGCTTTTGTCGTTTTCATATATACATTTTCTTTAAACAATTTTCGAGTACTCATTATACTAACTCCTTTATTTCGATACTTACAGTATAGCACAGAAAGCGGCAGATGGGGCGGGTTTTGCGGGAAAACAGCCAAAAAGAACGAATCAGACCAAAGGGGTCAATTTAAGGCTTAGAACCCGGCAGAGAAGAAAAAGGCAGGGAATAAACATAATTCGGCATCTTTTATCATATATTGCAGAAAAAAGTAACAGAGGTAATAGAGGCGTGAAACTTAAAAAAATCGTTATTGTGCTTCTGCTGTTGGGATTTGTCTGTTCTGTTCCCGGTTACCGGCAGATTGTCGAAACCGCCGGGAGACTGACCTATTCTCTGACTTTGGTTGTCGATGCGGGACACGGGGGAATGGACGGCGGCGCTCAGGCAGCAGACGGGACAACGGAGCAGCAGATAAACCTTAAAATCGCAGAGGCGATTGAGAAGGAAGCGGAAAAATACGATATAAAAACTGTACTGACCAGAAAAAGCGAAAGCGGTCTGTATGAAGAAGGAAAACAGGACGGAAAATGGACAAAAATGGGGGATATGCGAGAGCGAAAACGGATTATTGAGGAAACCCGTCCGGATGTTACTGTCAGTATTCATTTAAACAGCTATACCGCGGATACATCGGTCTGCGGTCCGCAGGTTTTTTATTCGGAGGAGGGACGAAAGGAACTGGCCTTGGAGAATCGCGGGCTGGCAGAACAAGTTCGGCAATCCTTACGGGAAACCCTGGGGGAAAGGGCAGATCGGGCAGTAATGTCCAAAAACGATATTTATCTGTTTCGAAATATCGATGAGCATATGATATTGATCGAATGCGGTTTCCTGTCGAATCCTGCCGAAGCAGCTGATTTGAAAAGGGAAGAATATCAGCAGAAAATCGCATCTTCTGTCGTAGATGCCGTATGCGAATATTTTAATATTCCCTGTAAAAAAACGGAAAAGAGAGAAGTTGTAGACAGTCGAACAAAGTGATGAGGAAAGATATGCAAAAAATGTGGATAACTTCTCTTGACAAAAGAATGATAAGGCTAATAGTGTTGAAATTTCAATATTTTTGTTGGCATACTTATCCACATCAAAAAGTGCATAAAATTGTATACAATTTCGGCTGTCCATGTGGATAACACAGGATTCGTTTGAATTCCAAAGGATCTCCCCATGTTGAAAACCCTTTGCAAAAAAAGAACACAGGTTGACATAATTCGACAACTCGTGTTTTTTTTTGATTAAATTCAACATTTATTTGATACGCTTGTTCGTGCGGCGGATAAATCGTCTGCGATACTTTGTTCTGCCGCTTTATACAATCCAAAGTGAAATTTCCGAAGGAGTATCAGTCCTCGTCATCGGTTCTGATTGCATTGACGAAATCTTCAAAGGAGCCGAAGCCGCTTTGGATAAATTCGTAAAGGACGGCTTCCTGAAATTCGTATCTGCCGATTGGAATCAGACTGTGACCGATGGAGGATTCTGAAAGATCTTTCTCAAGAAGTTTAATTTCTTCCAGAGAATAGGCAGCCGCCAGAAGCTGACCGGAAGTCGTGATGAAGTACATGCCGAGTACATCTTCGTTGAGGCGGTACTCCCGTTTGGCAACATGTTTGTTGTTGGGATGAAAAATCATATAGAGCACGCCGTTATCGTGAAAGGTTACCATCGCAGCAGCGCTTTTTTCTGTTGACGCCGGGGAAAATGTCGATGGATCTATCAGCATTTCATAGACGGAAATAAACTCCGAGCGGGCCAGGGTCATAGCTGCTTCTGCGGGAGATACGCGGAACAGGGAAATTCTTTCGAATCTGCTGACCATAAGACCGGTAAGGGCAACTTCCGTTACGGAAATGTAGTAATTACCGGAAAACTCTACAAGAGATTCGCAGAGATAAGTATCCGCATCGTCTTCGTGTTCTATGGTATTCTTGCAGAAAGTACCTGCGGGATGCTCCGGAAAAAGATCCATATTCAAATCCTTGTATGCCAGATAGCCGGCTGCTTCAAAATCTTTTCCGATTACACGCATCAGAAAATAGTTGATAGCTTCATAAGAGTTTTCGACCGAGGTGCACTGCTTGTTTATGAGAATATAATGCTCCGGTTCGGACAGAAAAACTTCCTGCTCAAGAAGGAATCCGTATTCTGTCAAGCCTTCCGGGAGAGGAATCTGATGTTTCTTATTAAAGCGGACATATTCCTGCAGTAAGTAGCAGGCTTCTCTTAATGTCACCTGGATTTTCTCACCGCCGAGTCCGCCGATCAGAGAGTTTTCTATTTCGGAAAGACGCATCGGATTTCTGCCGAGAACGCTCTGATAGTTTTCAAAGCCGAATTCTTCCGAATCAAAATAAAAGAACTGGTGAAGTTCTCCGAGAGTTTGATTATCCGGCAGGTGAAAGTGCATATACATGCCGACGACACCCATCAGACGAGTATTAGTAATGTAAGCTGATACAAATGTTTTCCGGCTGGTGGCTGCGCTGTCTAAAAGACCGCCCCGCAGGACTGTAAGATTATTTTTTTTCAAGTGGCACCTCTGAAAAATGTATATACATAAAGTATATCCTATTTTTGTGAAAATACAATATGCTATTGACAAAATTCTTGAAAAGAGTATAATTTAATAGATAAAATCCTTATTAAGAGTGGCTGAGGGAATAGGCCCTTTGACGCCCGGCAACCTGTGTGTTCGTTTTACAGCGGACAGAGAAGGTGCTAAATCCTACAGAACATCAGATTCTGAAAGATGAGGAACGGATAATTTGCTGATTCAGACCTTTTCTTTCACTTGAAGAAAAGGTCTTTTTTTCGATTTAAGGAAGGAGTAATACCAATGAAGAAACTATTTACATCAGAGTCCGTAACAGAAGGACATCCTGATAAACTGTGCGATCAGGTTTCCGACGCAATTCTGGATGCTATTATGGAGAAGGATCCTTACGGCAGGGTAGCATGTGAAACCACTGCGACAACAGGGTACGCTATGGTAATGGGAGAAATCAGCACACATTGCTATATCGACATTCCGAAAATTGTAAGAAGCGTAATTACAGATATCGGCTATGACAGAGCAAAATACGGTTTTGACGGCAATACCTGCGCAGTATTGACCGCTATCGACGAACAGTCCGGCGATATCGCCATGGGCGTTGACAAAGCCCTTGAATACAAGGAAGGAACCCTTGACGATCAGATTGATACCATCGGTGCGGGAGACCAGGGGATTATGTTCGGCTATGCCTGCAATGAAACGCCTCAGTATATGCCGATGCCGATTCAGATGGCTCATGAACTGGCACTGCAGCTGACAAAGGTAAGAAAAGACGGCACTCTGAAGTATCTGCGTCCTGACGGAAAAACTCAGGTTACCGTAGAATACGACGGCGACAAGGTAAAAAGAATCGATACTGTTCTGATTTCCACCCAGCACGATCCGGAAGCAGAGCAGGAGCAGATCAGAGCTGACCTGATCGAGCATGTAATTAAACCGGTAATTCCGGCAGAACTTTTAGACGATGAGACTAAATACTTTGTAAATCCGACAGGAAGATTTGTAATCGGAGGACCGCACGGTGACTCTGGACTTACAGGCAGAAAAATCATCGTAGATACTTACGGCGGGTATGCCCGTCACGGCGGCGGCGCTTTCTCCGGAAAAGACCCTACAAAAGTTGACCGTTCCGCTTCTTATGCGGCAAGATACGCAGCGAAAAACATTGTAGCGGCAGGTCTTGCGGACAAGTGTGAAATTCAGCTGGCTTATGCCATCGGCGTTGCAAAGCCGGTATCCATTCTTGTAGATACTGAAGGGACTGGAAAGCTGTCTGACGGCGAAATTGCCGATATCGTAAACAAGCATTTTGATTTGAGACCGGCAGCTATTATCCGCGACTTAGATCTGAGAAGACCGATTTACAGACAGACCGCAGCTTACGGTCACTTCGGCAGAACCGATGTGCAGCTGCCTTGGGAAAAGCTTGATAAAGTTGAAGAACTGAAGGCATA
The DNA here is from genome assembly GCA_937894585.1 of uncultured Eubacterium sp. Lineage (GTDB taxonomy): Bacteria > Bacillota > Clostridia > Peptostreptococcales > Anaerovoracaceae > Senimuribacter. Next base: position 10,530 of record CALBGO010000122.1, on the reverse strand, counting down.
TCTGTAGAAATACATATAAGTGATAACAAACCGGCTTTTGGAAATTTTTTCGGGAAATTACCAAAAACCGGTTTTTTTCATTTTCTTTTCATCTTTCTGCTTTATGATAGGGGCATACTTAAGGAAAACAAATGGAATATAGAACAGGAGGAAATAAAAATGACAAAGAACAGATTGGGAAAATTATTCGTTGTAACCGCATTGACACTGTCAATGGTAATCACATCCTTTGCATATCTTTCGGGAAGCGGTGCAGGCGATGCTTCGGCAGCATCTAAGGTAATGAGCTGGAATAAGGCGAGGAGCATTTTTGTAGATGAAGTGCCCGGAAACGGCGGGATTAAATATCTCCGTTTAACTACCGACGACGGAAGAAAAGTGTATGTAGGCAAGGCTGTTTACAAAAACAGATTGTATTCTATCGAGATGAATGCATATACGGGCAGGATCTACGATTTTGAAAGTGATTATATCGGTTCAAGATATTCAGCTTCCAAAGTAGGTGCTGTGAGCAAAGCCACTATTACCAGTAAGATTAAAAAGGTAGTTCCGGGAGCAGTGATTCTGTATGTCAGACTCACAAGAGACGACGGCAGATATGTTTACGAAGCAGAAGCTTATAAAAACGGCAGAGAATATGATTTTGAATACTCCAAAAGAGGGACTCTGTTGGACTACGATATGGACAGAGTATAGAATGGATATTTGCAGAACAGCAGCTGTTCACAACAAATAGATAAAGAAAGGATGCCCTTGAATCTGCATCGGCAAGGTAGAGCCGGCAGTTTCGGGGCATCCTGTTTTATTCTGTGCATTACTTTTGTACAGACCGGTTGAACCGCAAAACAAGAGCTGCGGGAAGAGCCTGTCAGGTCCAGGATTTCAGTTCGATTTTGACGGTCCCATCAGCTTCTACAGAAAGGCGCATAGGCTTAATACAGCGCTCGTAGAAGCGCCGTTTTTCTACATCGGACATCTGTATCCTGGAGGATCTGAAGATATAATCCATTAAATCCTTCATATTAAAACAGACTTCTTTTTCCAGATATTTATTGGCTTCGCGAAGCAGAACGGAAAGTTGCATATCATTATTGTCACCTGAGTAAAAGTCGTCGATAAAGCAGTAAAAAATACCGGCAGATGACAATGAAAACTTAATATTCGGTCCGCATTTTTCTCTTTCCATCATGACGATGAATTTGGCATCGGGCATGGAGGAAATCAGGCCCCAGTAGTCGGAATCGCTGGACACGAGGATAAAGGAGTCGGCATGGTTCCGGTAGAATTCCCGGCAGGTGTCGGCGGTAAGCCGGATATCGACAAGAGATTTGTTCTGCTTTATCCGTTCGATCAGAATCCGTTCGATAGGTATTTTCGTATATTGATCCAGGATTTCCCATGCAGTAGCAGTATGTATATCGTCGAACAGAATAATCTTAGAGATTTTTTCGGTATATTCTGTATCCAGGTCGTTTAAAACATTGCAGAAACGGTATGGATCTGAATTTTCGCAGTCTACTACAATAACTGTTTTTTTACTGTCATCTAAGAAATCGTAAATATTTCCTTTTGTATCGCTGCGGGTATCGCAGACTTTGCTCAAATCGGTAAATTCATCGTGATTCCATTGATACAGCAGAAGAACGAATTTTTTATCGTTGTAAAGAATATTCCCCTGATCGTCAGGATCCCAGTTAAGATAAACTTTGTAAGGATATCTGTTTTTGTTCGTGTAGTATAAAGATGCGGCAGTCCGGCATCCTTCTTCGCTCAGGCCATCCGGCATGATGAATATATTTTTTATATACTGCCAGTTCAGCCACATAGGAAAACAATTTTTACAGTTATTGATGCGGTCCATAATCAGCTGATTCAGTTCAATTACATACTGAACCAGCCTGTAGTTGGAATGAAGTATCTGTATACCATCTTTCGAAAGCTGCTCAATAGCATCTATCGGGATATAGTCGGAAAGACTTGTGAGACCGGCATATTCAAAATGCATCTTCTCATTAATAATACCGAAATTGCGTTCGATGGCATTTCGCAGAAGACATAGATTTCGTATGATACGGGCATGTTTGTTCAGCTCCAGACTGTTGTAAATTTCCATTTTTGGAGATTCATATTCATTTTCAAAAATATGTTTGGGAACCCCTAAAAGATATGCTGCAGCAGATATTACCGTATAAGTATTGCGGAAAGCCGGTTGGCTGTTTTCGTTGTCTGCTTGTGCAGGATTGCAGAAATCTTCGTACATTATAATCCCTCCCTTTGATAAAAAACACTGACTTTATCTTATTATATCATAAAAGTAAGTGTAGTTTTATATTTTTTTATATCGGCTGTATTTTTTAGATAAGAGAGGAATGACTTTTTTGCGCTGATGTATAAAATCTTTTTTGATATAAATTGGACATAAAATGTATTATTTTTTGTGAATAACCTACAAAAAATAATAAAAAACCGTTGCAAGGATACTTTCACTGTAATATAATGAAATATATTGCTGATAAATTTTGGAGGAATTTCATTCATGGGAATAAAAGTAGCTAAATTCGGCGGATCTTCCGTGGCAGACGGAATTCAGCTGATGAAAACCAAACAGATTATCGACGCGGACCCCGACAGAAAGTATATCGTTGTTTCTGCACCGGGTAAACGCTTTGACGGAGACAATAAAATTACGGATCTTTTGTATCTGTGCAAGACACACAGAGAGCATAATCTGCCTTACGACCAGATTTTTCAGGTTATAACTGATCGCTTTATGGCGGTTAAGCTGAACCTGGGGGTAGATGTGGATTTACAGGCTCATTTCGATAAAATCAAAGAGAACCTGAAGGCCGGCTGTACTGCCGATTATATCGCAAGCCGCGGAGAATATCTCAACGCTGTGCTGGTAGCGGCTTTTCTCGGTTATGATTTTGTTGATACCGAGGGACTGATCCTTTTCGACGGCAAAGGCAGACTGATGCAGGAGGCAACTGACGAAGCCTTAAGAAAAGAACTTGCAAAGCACGAGAGAGCTGTGCTGCCGGGCTTTTACGGAACCGGTGAGAAGGACGGCAAGGTGAGAACTTTCTCAAGAGGCGGTTCTGATATTACAGGCTCCCTTGTGGCAAGGGCTGTCGGTGCAGATATGTACGAGAACTGGACCGATGTTTCCGGCTTTCTGATGGCGGACCCGAGAATTGTTCGGGACGCAAAGCCGATTCATAAGATTTCATATCTGGAGCTTCGGGAACTTTCCTATATGGGAGCTTCCGTACTTCACGAAGATGCGATTTATCCGGCAAGAATCGCCAACATTCCGATTAATATCAAAAATACCAACCATCCGGAAGATCCCGGCACTATTATTACGGCAGAACCTGATGTGGACAGTACAAATGTTATCACAGGTATCGCAGGCAGCAAGGATTTTACGGTTATTGCCATCTACAAGAATATGATGTCCTCAGAGAGAGGATTTGTCAGAAGGATTCTGGCGATTTTGGAGGATATGGATATTGACTTTGAACATTTGCCGAGCGGCATCGACACGGTTTCCGTCGTGGTTTCCAACAGCAGTCTGGACGGAAGACTTGATGAGCTTTTGGAAAGCTTTGACCGTCAGCTGAGTCCGGATCATATGGAAACCTTTGAAGACATTGCTCTGATTGCCACTGTGGGACATGGTATGAGCAGCAGACGCGGTGTATCCGCAACCCTGTTTAACGCACTGGCGGAAGCAGATGTGAATATCCGTATGATTGACCAGGGCTCCAGCGAAATGAATATTATTGTAGGTGTGAAGAATAAAGACTTCGACAGAGCAATTAAAGCAATTTACGAAGCGTTTACAGCGGATGCGGCAGCGCATAAACCGTCGGCGAAACTAGATAAATAGTTGAGAAATGACACATTTGGTTGAGATGCATACTAAGTGTGTCATTTTAATTTTTATCGTGCTGCCAAAAATGACACACTTGTCCGCGATAGGAAGGGGTTGTGTCATAAAATCGGCAGTAAGATAAAATAGTTATGCATCCATGCTCGACAGATATGGGATAAAATGGAATAAAAGTAAGAAATATAGAATCAATAAAAGGGCAAGGGCGTAAAAGACGCGTAAAAAATGACAGGTTACTCCTGATTTTGAGGCAGACCTGTCATTTTGCGCTTTATGATTTTCTTTGAAATGACACAAAGACGATTTATTTGATAGGATTATGTCATTTTGCCTGTTCAGAAGAGATTAGGTCATTTGATCATTTTATCATTTGATCGTTCGAGCAGCAGAGTTAGTAGGAACAGCAGTGTCAGCAGGATTCGGTCACGGGGAAATTCCGTTGCCTTCGTTATGTATACATTTTTTTCATATAATTTCCATTGACTTCTTTTATTTCCGGTGCTAAAATAAGTTTCGTTTGAAAATAATTAACAGTGTTAAATATTGCTTCTGGTAATAATGATGCCGGAGTGTGCATAGTATGGTATGAGATGATTTTTGTATGTGCGGCGGCGGAACGGAGGATTTTATGAAAGCGGAACAGCGAGAATTTATAGAGATTATGGACTCTTTCAGGAAGCTGAATATTGCCTGTATGCTGCCGGCGGAGATTTCCCACGGCGAGTTCAGTCTGCTGAAGATGATACAGCACAGAATAGAAAGCGAGGCGGCTTCTTTCGCGGAATGTAACGCAGAGCGCGCTGAAACAGAAAGTGGAAAGTGTGGCGGAAATCCTGCAGGCAGAGGTGCTGCGGGAAGCTTGGCGGATGCAGGTACGGAAGAAGATTCTGCCGATAAGGATACGCCGAAAAACTTCTGCGAGGGCGTCAAGGTATCGTGGCTGGTAAAAAAGTCCCATGTGCCTGCGCCTGCTGTTTCCAGAACCTTGCGCACCCTGGAACAGAAAGGCTTTATAGAAAGAACTGTAGATAAAGAGGACCGAAGAAACACCTTCGTATCTTTGACGGAGGCAGGATTTTCGATTAACAGAGAAATCGACAATATTATGGAAGGATTTGCCGATGCGGTTTTCGGCAATATGGGCGAAGAAACTATGCAGAAGATGAACGGATATCTGAAACAGTTTCTCGAAACCTCCAGATGCGAAATCGAAAAACGGAGATACACGGATAATAAGGATGGGAAAATCGGTAAATGAAGAGAGACTATAAGACAGATAAAAAAACAGACAAGAAGGGGGAAAGACTATGAAGAGAATTTTTAAAAACCTGATTCCCTATTGGAAATCTATGATTCTGATTGTATTGCTGCTGTCGGTGCAGGCTTACTGTGATCTGGCACTGCCGCAGTATACTTCAGATATTATCGATGTGGGAATTCAAAACAGCGGGGTGGAACATATTGTGCCTGAAAAAATCACTTCGAAGGAATTTCGGGAGGCGCAGATTTTTATGGACGAAGACGAGGCGCAGCTTTGGAATGAACTTTATAACGAAGACGGCGATACTTATGTTCTGAATACAGACGATGAAGATAAGCTGAAGGATGCTGACGAAAAGCTGATGACTTCGGTCGTTCTGACCTATCAGCTGGGACATATGGGAGAAGATGATTTTCGTGAAACAGTGGCGGAGTCTATGAAAGGAAATCCGCAGACTGCACAGTTTGCAGGGCGGATTTCCGATATGTCCATTGAAGAAATCGAAAACCTGATGCAGATCGATATCGATACTTTTACGGCTGAAAACGAAGAAGGCAAACAGGCTACCTATGTGGATATGCGTCCTTTGATGGAGCAGATGATTTCACGGGGACAGATGGATGACAGTATGGTTTCGGATGCAAGAAAAGAAATGGAAAATACCATGGAATCCATCGGAGAAGATACGCTGAAATCCATGGGTATAGCTTACGCCGTTTCCTGTGATAAAGCTGCGGGAGTTGATGTGGATCATATGCAGACCGTATATCTCTGGCAGGCGGGATTCCGTATGTTTCTTATGGCTGCGGTTATGCTGCTGGCGGCATTCGGGATTTCCTATCTGGCGGCAAAGGTTGGCGCAGGTGTAGGCCGTGATTTGAGAGACAGGGTATTCCGCAATGTTGTGGGATTTTCCAATGCCGAAATCGACAAATTTTCCACGGCGTCTCTGATTATCAGAAGCACCAACGATGTGCAGCAGATTCAGATGGTAACAACTATGATGCTGCGAATGGTGCTTTATGCGCCGATTATCGGAATCGGAGGCGTGTATAAAGTTGCGGAGACCGGAGCCGGTATGGGTTATATTATTGCAATGGCGCTTTTGGTCATTTTGGGCTTTGTCCTGGTGTTGGTATCTATTACTATGCCGAAATTCAAATTGATGCAGACGCTGGTTGACAATCTGAATCTGGTATCTCGTGAAATTTTGACGGGACTTTCCGTTATCCGGGCATTCGGCCGCGAAAAGACCGAAGAAGAACGCTTTGACAGCGCAAATCGGGCGCTGCAGAAAACACAGCTGTTTACCAACCGGGTGATGACTTTTATGATGCCGGGAATGATGCTGATTATGAACTGTCTGGTAATCGTCATTATGTGGGTTTCCGCGCACAGAATCGACAGCGGCGTGCTGCAGGTTGGAAATATGACTGCTTTTATTACTTATTCTATGCTGATTGTTATGTCTTTTCTGATGCTGACGATGATGTCGATTATGCTGCCGCGGGCAGGCGTTGCGGCGGAGCGTATTGAAGAAGTTCTGGATACCCGCTCTTCTGTGGAAGAACCGGGTGAGGCGAAATTTTTAGGCGGCTGTAAAGGTGTGCTGGAATTCAAAGATGTTTCTTTCCGTTATCCCGGAGCAGACGAGGATGTGCTTCACAATATCAGTTTTCGGGCAGAGCCGGGAAAAGTGACTGCTATAATCGGAAGTACCGGCGCGGGAAAATCCACTTTGGTAAATCTGATTCCAAGGTTCTATGATGTGACTGAAGGGCAGATTTCTCTGGACGGCGAAGATATCAGAAACCTTTCTCTGAAAGACTTGCGGGGCGAAATCGGTTTTGTACCGCAGAAGGGGGTCCTGTTTGCAGGGACCGTTGCGTCCAACCTGCGTTTCGGAAATCCTGCAGCTTCCGATGATGAAATCAGGGAAGCTGCGGAAATTGCGCAGGCTGCGGACTTTATCGAAGAAAAAGAAGACCGTTATGACAGCTATATTGCACAGGGCGGCAGCAATGTGTCCGGCGGACAGAAACAGCGTCTTGCCATTGCAAGAGCCATTGCAAAGAATCCGAAAGTTTTCGTTTTTGACGACAGTTTCTCCGCTTTGGATATGAAGACCGATGCGAAGCTTCGCAAAGCTTTGGAAGAGCGCGTCAAAGACGCCGCTGAAATCGTGGTGGCACAAAGAATCAGCACAATTCTTCATGCAGATCAGATTCTGGTATTGGATGACGGAGAAATTGCAGGCAGGGGAACTCATGAAGAACTGCTTCAGACCTGCGAAGTTTACCGGCAGATTGCAAAATCGCAGCTTTCCGAAAAAGAACTGGGAGACCTATCCCGAACGGCTGCGCGCTCTTCCGGGGCAGAGGACAGTCAGCTGCAGACCGAACAGGAGGTGAAATAGATGAGTGAACAGAAAGAATTCAGACACAAACGCCGTGGTCCCATGGGCGGACACGGACCTATGGGCGGTATGGCAGGCGGAGAAAAAGCAAAAGACTTCAAAAAATCTTTTCGAAAACTTCTTGCATATATCGGCAGATATAAATTTGCAGTAATGATTGTAATGATTTTCGCGGTAATGTCCACAGTGTTCAATGTGATGGGTCCGAAAGTTATGGGCAGGGCGACTACAGAACTTGCAGAAGGTTTAATGCGGAAAATCGGCGGAACCGGCGGCATCGACTTTGACAGAATTATGGTGATTCTGCTTTGGACATTGGGTCTTTATGCAGTCAGCTCAGCATTTATCTTTATTCAGGGATGGATTATGAGCGGGATCACTCAGAAGATATGTTATCGTATGCGAAAGGAAATTTCGGAAAAAATCAACAGAATGCCGATGAAATACTTTGAAAGCAGAACTTACGGCGAAGTTCTTTCCAGAATCACCAACGACGTGGATACTTTAGGACAGGGATTGAATCAGAGTGTAACACAGATTATTACCTCAGTTGCTACGATTATCGGTGTTATCGTAATGATGCTTTCCATTTCACCTCTGATGACGCTGATTGCGCTGATTATTCTGCCGGTTTCGGCTATCCTGATGTCAGCGGTAGTGAAACACTCGCAGGGGTATTTCAGAACGCAGCAGAAATATCTCGGCAATATCAACGGTCAGATAGAGGAAACCTTTGCGGGACATCTGGTAATCAAGGCTTTTAATAAAGAAGAAGAAACGATTGCAGCATTTGACGAGACCAATAAAGTGCTGTACGATTCTGCATGGAAGTCCCAGTTTTTATCCGGGCTGATGCATCCTCTGATGATGTTCGTCGGAAATATGGGATATGCCGGCGTGGCGATTTCGGGCGGACTGCTTGCCATAAAGGGAACCATCGGAATCGGTGATATTCAGGCTTTTATACAGTATGTCAAGAATTTTACGCAGCCGATTCAGCAGATTGCGCAGGTTATCAATCAGGTACAGTCTATGACTGCCGCATCGGAACGCGTCTTTGAATTTCTTGAGGAAGAGGAAGAAGCAGAAAATACAGAGGAGACTGTCGTATTGGAGGAGGCAGAGGGCGCTGTGCGCTTCGATCATGTCCGTTTCGGTTACAATCCGCAGCAGGTGATTATCAAAGATTTCAGCGCTGATGTAAAACCGGGTCAGAAAATCGCTATTGTGGGACCGACCGGCGCGGGAAAAACCACTATTGTTAAACTGCTGATGCGCTTTTATGATGTACAGTCCGGTTCAATTACGCTGGACGGATACGATATTAGAAAGTTCAACCGTCACGATCTGCGGGAACATTTCGGCATGGTGCTGCAGGATACATGGCTGTTTAAGGGCAGTATTATGGAAAATATAAGGTACGGCAGACAGGACGCCTCTGATGAAGAAGTCATCGAGGCAGCCAAAGCCGCCCATGCGGACCATTTTATCAGAACCCTGCCGGGAGGTTATCAGATGGAACTTAACGAAGATGCTTCTAATGTGTCTCAGGGCCAGAAACAGCTTCTCACTATTGCAAGGGCTATTTTAGCGGACAATCGGGTTCTGATTCTGGATGAAGCGACTTCTTCTGTGGATACCCGTACAGAGGAACGGATTCAGAAGGCAATGGATAATCTGATGGAAGGAAGAACCAGTTTTATCATTGCCCACAGACTGTCCACCATTAAAAACGCCGATCTTATTCTGGTGATGAAGGAAGGCGATATTATCGAGCAGGGCAGTCACGAGGAATTGCTGGCTCAGGGCGGCTTCTATGCGGATCTGTATAATTCTCAGTTTGAAGAAATGAGAGAAGAAGCAGTGTAAACAGGTTTCGGCGTCACATTTTTTCGGAGAATGTTTCTTGCCGAATTTCTGCGCGGAAGCCCTGTCCCCATGGGGTTAACACCGTTTGAATAAAAAAATATTCACTTTACGGGAGTTTTAGGGTATAATATATATATCCAAAGAGGGAAAGGATGATTTTATGAAGAAGGTTGTTACAATAAGCAGAGAATTCGGCAGCGGAGGCAGAGTGATCGGAAAACTGGTCGCAGAGAGGCTCGGTGTGCCGTTTTACGATAAGGAAATTATAGATATGGCTATGGAGAAGAGCGGGCTTTCCAGAGAAATCATCGAAACCGCAGAGCTCCGTGCCAAGAGCAGCTTTTCTTACAGTCTGTCATCGGCTATGAATTTCGGTGAAGGTCTGATGAGCGAAACCGTTTCCGTTAATGAAAAGCTTTTTATGACCCAGTTTGATGTTATCAATCAGATCGGTGAAAGCGGAGAAGGCGTTATCATCGGAAGATGCGCTGACTATATTCTCAAGGATATGCCGGGCGTAACCAATGTCTTTATCTATGCGGAACTGGAGGACAGAATGGCCCGCTGCGTAAATTCTTACGGCGTGGATCCCGCAAAAGTAAAGGAAATGGTACATACTTATGACAAGGCTCGCGCAAACTATTACAATTACCATACCTGTCAGAAATGGGGACAGTTCTCCAATTACAACCTGGCAATCAACAGCAGCTATATTACGGAAGAAGAAGCTGCAAATCTGATTGTGGAATATGTTAACACAAGAACTTATAAATAAGGGGAAATACAATGAAAAAGAAAAATACGCTGGAGCCGCCTGCGGCTGAAAAAAAGAAAAAGCAGGGAACTTCCGCTGCAGCAAAGGCTGCCCTTGCAATTTTGGGAGTCGGTTTTGTGGCAGGAACCACACTGGTAATCGGTATGGACCGCATTATGAAAAAAATCTTTGTCAACGAAGACTGGCCTGATGAAGAATGGTCAAACGACGATTGGGCAGAGGAAGAACTGGAAAATTAAAATTCCTGATGAATTGATAAAGGGAGGAGAGAAGCAGCGCCGGTGCTGCTTTTCTCCTCCCTTTTAATAAGATTG
>CALBGO010000121.1 GCA_937894585.1 uncultured Eubacterium sp. | reverse complement strand
AAGCTATCTAATTACCATAGAAGGCTAATTTACAGAAAAACTTTCACAGTCTCTGCGATGCCCATTTTGGGTATGGGAAGTCTTAGTTATTTATTTTCCTTTTCCTGTAAAATCTCCATTGCCTTTTCTACATCGGATTTATCAATGCGATCAACTGTTGCTGCAGCATGCTGTCTCTTATGCGCCAGAAGAAGAGATAGTGCAGCAAGTGCAATAAGAAGCAGCGCGGACCACAAGATCAGGTTTGAAGAATCTCCTGTCTGCGGACCTACTGTAACTTCTCCGCCGTCATCACCGTCAGATCCTCCAGGTGTTTCAATTTCCAGCTCTCCTGCTTTATCTGTCAGCTTCACAGTCTGTCCTTTGTCCTTGATATCTTCATGAGAAGCGATCAATTCGCCATCATAATACATTTTTTCAAAGACTACAACTTCCTTGCCTTTTAAGCTGCTGCCATCAAAGGTGAATTTCAGTTCAACACTGCCGTTTGCAGAATCAGCAATAAATGTCTTTTCAGCGGTTACTTTCTTTCCATCAATCACAAGCGGTTTACCTGTTTCCTTATCCATAAGAACGCCTTTTACGGTGTATTCTTTGCCCGGAATCAGGTTTTCGTATTTCACTTTATCAATGATTGTCACCTTGCTGTCCGGTTTTGAAACATGCTTTCCGGTATCACTGTCTGTTGCAGTCGTTTCAAATTCAGGGAAGCGTACCGACTGATCCTTATCCTTGATATCTTCATGCACTGCAACTTCTTTGCCGTTATACTTCAGTTTTTCAAAAACTACAACAGTCTTTCCTTCTAATGCTCTGCCATCGAAGGTGAACTCCAAAGTAACAGAACCGTTTGCAGCATCTGCGATAAATGTCTTTTCTGCGGTTATTTTCTTTCCGTCTACCAGAAGCGGTTTACCTGTTGCCTTATCCATGAGAACGCCGCTGACCGTATATTCTTTACCCGGGATCAGATTTTCATATTTCACCACATCTTTGATTGTCACTTTCTTATCAGGATTGGAAATGTGTGTATCTGTCTCACTGTCTGTCGCAGTCGTTTCAATTTCAGGGAAATATACAGTCTGCCCACCATCATTAATATCCTTATGGCTTGCAGTCGGTTTCTCTTCCGGTTTATCCGGTTTTCCGTCTTTATCTGTATCTACATTGAGATAAATCTCTTCGAATACTACGGTAGTCTTTCCTTCTAAGCTGCTTCCATCAAAAGTAAACTTCATATCTACTGTACCGGAAGATTTTTCAGGCGTAAATACCTTTTCTGCGGTAACAGCTTTGCCTTTTACGGTCACAGGTTTACCTGTCTCCTTATCCATGAGAACACCCTTTACAGTGTATTCTTTGCCTGCGACAAGACCGGAATAAGTTAAGGTATCAATAATCGTCACTTTGCCGTCAGCCTTTGAGATATGATCCAGTATTACGCTGTCTTTTGCAAGTGTCTTAATGTACGGTTCGCTCGGGGAAGGTCCAGGTCCCGGTGGAGTTGGCGGTTCTTCCGGCACTCTGTCATTTTTCACTTTATTTACCGTGATATTCAGAACGCCAGCATAAGTGTTATTTCTCGCATAAGTCTTCGCAGTTGTATTCTTTAGGGTAATACCTTTTGGAAGTTTATCGCTGCCGTCTACCATCAAAATGGATTCTGCCTCCAAGTTCTTATCTACGCTGCCGGAAGCATCGATATAGAAGTTTCCCGCAGCATCAAACTGCACTGTAAAGGTTACACCATCAGCGAAGTTAATCACTGCTTTTGTTGCCTTCACTTTCGTATCAAAAATCGGATTTCCGTCTTTGTCCACCTTCTGGATCTGCTGTCCAGGGTTATCCGGATCTTCTACCATCACCGGTGTACGCTTAATTCTCTTTAAGGTAACAGAATCTGTATCTGTTACGGCTTCATCATCTACTGTGATACTGTTTACTGTACCTTTGTAGAAGTTCAGCTGCGCAGATCCAAATTCATAATCTACACTTGCAGTTACTTCCGAAGTTCCCTCCGGAGAAGTCAGTGCCAGCACTTTATTCGCAGGCTGAATTGGAATCAGATCGCCAGTTTTACCTGCATCTGCCGGTTTTACATACTTGTAAACAACTTCAGAGAGCCAGTTAGTCTTCGTGACTTTTGGCTGGTACTTGATGATAGTCTTTCCACCCTCTGTTACCTTTGTGAAGTTTTCATTTCCTTCAGCGCCTGTCTCCAGTTTTGTCGGCTCAGGACCGGATAGTTCTGCGGTATAAGTCTGTCCATCTGCTTTCAGAGTAAGCACAGCGCCGTTTTCAAAGCGAACTGTAGTTGTCTGTCCGGACTTAATTTTTACCTGCGTATTGGTTCTGCCGTCCAGTACAGCAACGGAAACATTGCTGCCTTCTTCAGAAGATGCCGTGTCCAGGCTGTAGTCTTTACCGTCAATATTTACCTTTGCGGTATTGTATCTGTACAGGGTATCGAAGTCCAGTGTCAGACCGTTTTCTCCGTCCTGCGTTACAAATCCGCTTACGCCGATATCCTTGTAATGGAAGTTCATCGTATCTGCAGTCAGCACATCGATCGCATCAAAGTAGTATTTTGTACCGTTGAGCTTAAAACCTTCCGGTGCAGAGATTTCCTTGATATAGTATTTTCCTTGCGGCAGTTTAATTGTCGCATCAGCGTGACCGCCGGAGACTACCATTTTTCCAACCAGCGTATCAGAAGGAATCGCTTTCTTGTCCACCTTCTTGTCGGATTTCGTAGTTCCCTTGATTTCTTCGGCGGTGTAAATTCCAAATACCGCACCGTCTCCCGGTACATATTCGCCGGATTCATACTTGGTTTCGAAGAGTTTTTCAAGGTCAATTTTTACGGAAACAGCATCGTTTTCGTATTTGCCTGTATCCCAAACAAGCGGCGTGTACTGATCTTTATACTCTAAGGTCATCTTCTGCCACTGTCCCTTATTCACATGACCTGCTGCAGAAGATACTTCTCTTACCCAGTATTCGCCCAGTGGAAGTGGAGAAGATTCTGCAACGCCTTTCAGGTTTGTCGTAATCACTTCTACAGGTTTTCCGATTGGATATACCATCGTATCGTCGATAGATGCAAAACGCAGATCAGCACCTTCACCGCCGTTTGTTACCATCGGAACTGCGGTTGTGGTATCCGGATAGGTAACCTTAAAACCTTTGTCATAATCGGTATTGTTTGTCACAATATCGATTGTGAAGTAGGCTTCCTTATTCTCAGGACTTGCTTCATGGCGCACCGCTTTCACATAATTTCTATCGTCAGCGATGTACTCAAATGTGTCCTTTGCCGGATCGAATTCGCCTTCGAACTGCTTGTGCCAGTTGATATCATTGCCATTATGCGTAACCTGCGGAAGCACAGTGTCGAATGCAAAGAGCTGACTCTGCAGCACGGTAATTCTGGTAAATGCCAGACCGCCGGACAGGTACATTTCTGTACGAATACCGTCGTGGGTCAGGAAGTACACCAAAGCTTTATCATTAGGCGTTCCGGTAAAGGTAGTTACGCCGTTTTCCGTTACATGGCTGTAGATACCTTCTGTTTCTGTAATTTTTGGATCAGCAGCACCTTCCGGCTCTTTGATGATCGTAGTTGTAGTTTCTGCATCATTGTCAGCAGCTGCAGACAGGTCGATTACAGAATCCCATGTAAAGGTAAATCCGTCCGGACACTGATAGTGCTGCGCCGTTGTGAAATTGTATTCCTGGAAATAGGATTTATAGAAGTTACCGTCTTTATCACACGGTATCCAGCGTTTTTCATCGCCTTCCTTGATGTAAATCTGATAGTTTCCGGCACCGTCTGTTACCTGGAAGAACTTCGGCAGCGGATTCTGATCGGCGTCTACTCTGTCTTCATAAGTGTACTTGCCGTCTTCGTCCTTCACATCGATAAATCCTTCAGGTCTTACGACTTCTTCAGGTTCCGTGAACATCGGCTCTCCGTTTTCGTCAAGTTTCTGCTCTCCCGTTTCCTCGTCGATCACTGGCTGCTTCTGGTATTCCGGTGCATCCGGATCAACAGGCTTTGCCGTGATATCATCCTTGTTATATGCGCTATGCACACCCTTAATATCTTCTTCCTCGGTGACATTACCTTCTTCTGCCAGCGGGTTCATTCTTACCATATTACCGCCGTCATAGTTCATCGTAACAAATCCGAGTTCTAAATTACCGGACTTCAGGATCGGATCTGTCACAGCAATTTCCGCAACATAATCATCTACAGTGGATTTCTTCGTCACATGAATATCTGTGTAGTTGAAACCGCCCTTAGAATAGTTCAGCTTGTACGAAACCGTATATTCATAGGTCATCTTAGTTTCATCGTCTCTGACTTTATAAGTGTTTTCGAAAGTTGCGCCGTTTAATGCCTTAATTTTATAGTCTGTAACCGTCGCATTCGCTTTGCCAAAGTCTTTGATTAAACCTTTATCTTTTACCTGCAAAATCGTAGCACCATTATCAAATGCTTTTTCCCAGACTTCTTTCGCATCGTCCACATCTGCGTGATCTCTGCTTGTTCTGGTCAATTCTACTTTGCTATCATCTGCAGCAAAGTAAGCTTCAATCGGCACAACGCCGTCAGACTGGACGATATCTTTTGCTGCATAAATTTCAAACTTGGTATCCTTTAAGGTAATCTTGTCCCAGATCGCTTTCCAAATGGAATATCCGCCGTCGCTGCCTTCTTTCCATCCAACCAGACCTTCGCCGGTCTTGGATATTTCAATTTTACCCTTGGCAGGATTGTTCGGCATGTTTACAACCGCATAATAGGTTACATAGTCGGTGCCATCTTCGTGCGGGTCTTGCTCCAGTACAGTAAATCTGTAAGTATTGTAGGTGGTCTTATTATTTCCCTTAAATTCGGTTACTTTTTTGCCTTCCTCATCACGCACCTGTACAGCTTCCAGGAATGTCTTCGGCGGTTTTACCGTCTGACCTTTATGATCGATTATATCTACAGCGCCCATATCGGCAATGGAGCCGTTTCCTTTTTTATCATACTGACCGACGAAATAGCCTTCCGGTACTACTAATTCCTCAATTTCATAAATACCGTATTCGATTTGGTACGGCAGCACGATCTCGCCGTTTTTGTTGGCATAGAACACATAATTGGAATCTGCATTATCGGTATAACTTGAGCCGTTCGGCAGATACTTATTGTAGTTCGGGGAGACGGTCGGATCGTTCAAATCCGGATTTCCTTTATACCTGATACGGAATGCGGTTCTGTCGGCATCCCATCTTACAGTTTTTCCGGTTTCGGAGTTGGTCTTTACCACCTTAATCTTGTTTTTCTTCGGCTGATTATTTACCGCTTTAGAGATCTTCTGACCGTGTTCATTTACCACAACCTCAAAAGATTCCAAAACATAGCCTTCGGAATCCGCAGAAATTTCGTTGACAATATAGGTTCCATACGGAAGGTCGTAAACATAAATCTGTCCGTCTTTCGATACTTCCAGCGGATGCTCTGCGTCCGCAGTATAACCTGAAGTATCTCTGACTACTCGGTACACATGCGCATATCGCTCATACTCACCCGCAGCCGCTTCTTTTACGCCCTCATCTTCCACACGGATATATGGGTGGTCTTCCCAGCCGCCTGATTTCAGCTGTATAGTCCATTTGGACTTAGTGCTGTAATCTTTTACGCCGTTGTCAGAATTGGTCTTATCTGTAAACGGATCCAGATCGTCTTTGGTTTTTACGATCTGCAGATCACCACGGTAATTATCGTTAATCCAGACTTGCTCATTAAACTCATGGGTAAATTCATACTGGATATCTCCTTCTCCCATCTTGCCGGTCAGATGCGTTTCTGTTCCGTCCGCATCTGTAATCGTAATATCATAATTCATCGGCGTCCAGTCTTCCGGATTATCCACGCAGGTCTGATTATTCACCGTTTCACAGTGATATTTTACCTTGTATGTGCCTCTTACTGTGGTATTTCCCGGCAGGTCTTTGGTTGTGTCAAACTCTGCAGGGTGTCTGCCGTCCGGCGTGATTTCTTCGATGGTGTAGGTTACTTCATCGTCCCAGTCACACCTTGTCGGCTGCACGGTGCAGTGGGTACTCGGCGGATCTCCTTCATTATGGGTGTAGGAGCCGCTGTCCACGGACGGAATGTCTTCCGGGTTTACCCACGGCTGATCAGATAAATAGTCCGTGGAACCTAAATCATCAAGTGTGATTTCATCTACCACTTCGCCGTCCCGTTTCAAAACGAAAGTGGAACCTAAAGAAGCATCGCCCATGCCTGTACAGTGATCTCCGTCCCAGCCCGGATTCACATCATCTTTATGCACAGGCCAAGTAAATTCCGGGAAAAACTCCGGTTCCGGTTTTTCATTACCCTCAGTCGGTTCTTCCGGTGCAGCTTTCGTCTTTAGTTTAAAATAAAAGTCAACCGGATCGTCCGCACCAAAAGCAAGCGTCTGATAATGACCGTCTGTCACATTCCAGGCAAGGCAGTCCAGTTTAGTCGCTTCTTTAATGTCTTTCTTGCCGTGCTGCACACCAGTCGGCAGGTCAGCTCCTTTATAGATCAGTTTGTACTGCGGGTGCTTGCCGCCTTTTTTCTTTTCAAAGACAAACTTATTACTCTTTTTCTTGCCGTTCATCACCTTCAGCTCACGGGTAATATCATTGGTATCTTCCAGATAGTAGTAATCGGCATTAGCTCTTGCAGCTTCCTTTTCTTCTTCAGGCAAATTTGCATACTTTCGGTTGACACTCCAGTATTCGTTATCAACTTTTTCCATGAAAATTGGCTTAGCTTTTCTTTCTTCCTTTGCCGTAAATGACGGTACTTCTCTATGCTCTCTCATTGCCCGCAGCATATTTCTGTACACAACGCCAGCTGGTCGGTTCTTGATCGGCTTATAGAAGAAGTCTGCCGGAGTGTTTCGCCATGATTTCGTACCTACATTGGCAACGGTCACATTCTTTGGAATACCATCAACGGAACTTCTCAGGTTCTGCTGAAATTCCCAGATGATTGCCTGGGTAGCAACATACCAGTCATCTGCGTTGCAACCTTTTACGGCATCACCGAGCAGCTTTACCATGTCAGAGGTAGATACATCCGGCTGTTTCCCATACAGCAGGGCAAACTCAATCCCCTTTTTCTGTTCTTTGGTGAGTTGCTTCAAAAATTGAATATTCTCCATCTGTTTTGCAGAATACAGGGTATTACCGGAATTCGGATTTTTTACATCCTGCTCCAAGCAGTAGGCACGATAAGTCTGTCCTGTTCTTTTATTTTTCAGACTGTAAGCGTGTCTCGGACCCTGCTGTGCGTAACAATTATCGTCGATATTCCACTTGGTTGTATACCAGCGATTGGAATATCTGCGAGAGTCATTGTAGTAAGGCTTTCCATCGCTGCCTTCAAGTACGCTGCCGTTTCTGAAATATGCATGGGTCCACTCTCCGCTTGCAGCAAAGGTCTGCATTGGAAAGTATGTTACAACCATCACAAATGCCATCAGCAGAACTACAAGCTTTCGCAGGTATGGATGTTTTGTTACATCATACATGTTTGTTCCTCCTTTATTGATTGTTTTTTGAAAATCTATCTAAAAACGGCCCTGCAGATGCAGCGCCGTTGAATTTTTGCAAAACAAAAAGGAAAGACATTTTCAATCTTTCCTTTTCTTCATTCTTATGCTATATTATTTATGTTGCCGTACCCAATCTGGTAACAGAAAGGGGGTGCATCAGTGGTTATATTAAAATCTTTCTTAATCTCCATCGCAGCAAGCGTAGTCGCCTACTACATTTGCAAATGGCTGGATAGAGATTAACAGCGGCAATCAGCCTAATGAAAAACACCGGAGTGCCATCCGGTGTTTTTCTTATGCCTCAGTGGCACATTAAAATCTTTCTTTGCCTACTGGCATTATATATCATATCCGAAACTTTGTCAAATATGACAGCTTTTCTTTGCGCTTGCCATACAGCGTTCATTTTGATATACTTGATTTTGAGCTACCATACACGGTAGGCGGTTAGCCTGCGTCCGTTATCTCTTAAGTTATGCTGAAAAATGCAAATCACAAGAGAAAGGAGGTAAGTAATATTTCTACATATGAAGAATTCTCAGGTTCTCATCGGCGTTGCCATGTTAATCGTTACGATTTTGATCTATGTAAAGAAATAACCGCCCACAGTCTGGAAAACTAAGCGGTTAATTCTTACTCTTTTTTCAGGCTAACCGTCTATCGGTAGCTTATTTCTTAATTTTATACTAACACTTTCATCACAGTATGTCAACCTTTTACCAAAGAGACCAGATTTTATAGCTGTTGCGGTCTTTTTCGATATATATCGAGAAAAGATCTGCACCATTCCAGTATTCATCTTCATCATTTGGACCCCCAACACCTTCGATATTGGCATTTGCCCAGTATAATGGATTAGATCTATGTATATCTTTTAACTCGGATTTTAAAATCGGCTTTAGTCTTTTCAGTATCGAATCCTTTGTATCATAGTAGCTAATTCTCTCTGGCCAGGCTACATCCCAACTCATATTATCCGGTGTAGCTTCGACAAAATCAATCGGTATTTCTGTACCGCCGTTTTTTGAATTCGTGTACACATAGGCTTCATAACCCCACAGACTATTCGACCATCCCTTTATATTTTTAAATTGGTATGTACTTCCATCTTTTTTAGGAACTATAACTTCTCCGTCCTCGTTATCACTTCCATCTGGATTTGCATACTCATAAAGCGGAAAATTTAGACTTTCCCCGTACTTCCAAAGTTCTTCATAGATTTCGTCAATCGTCCAGTCCGGAACATATTCCTTTGGCGTGGAGAAATATCCATAAACCTTTTTACCATTTACGGTTCTGTAGGCTCTCACCTTCCATTCCCACTTGGAATACTTCGTATCACCGGCAAGATAGTTTGTAGCGTAGTTATATTTATTAGACACGGTTTTGTACAGCTTCCAGCTGTCAACACCTTTCTTGCTTCTGTAAACCTGATAGCCTGTTGCGCCTGCAATCTTATTCCAGTAAATTCTAACTTCCCATTCATCAATGCACTTTACATTGGTGATGGTCACTTTACTCGGCTGCACTTTGTTGCTTTTTACTGCAGAAAATGCACCCTTTCCGGCTTTATTCACAGCTCTGACTTTATAATAATAAGTCTTGCCGCAGGTAATTCCGGTATTGGAATACTTCGTAGAAGTTGTAGTTTTCTTCAGAGCGAAGCTGCCGCTCTTTCCGGTTTTAGACCGATAAACCTGATAGCTCGTTGCGCCCTCCACCGGCTTCCAAGAAAGCTTCAGACTTTTATAACCGTTTTTTTCGACTTTCAGCTCCTGCACTTTCGCCGGCTTTGCTGTCGGTGCAGCACTTTCTGCAGCAAAAGTCGGTACTGCCATTGTAAAGACCAAACTTGCTGTAATCAGCATTGTTACTAATTTCTTCATTTCTGTCCTCTCCCTTTCTTCTTAATTCTTTCTATAATTCTCAATTCCCATCGATGCTTGACATAATCTCTAACATCGTGGTATATTGTTATTAACAAGGAAAGCCGCTTTTAGCGGGGCGGCTCAGTCCGAATATTTTGGAATGAAACCGTCAAACGCTTTGTTTGGCGGTTTCGGTTTATTTATCACTCTTTTTGCAAAGAGCGATGACAGCTATCGTAAACATACCCAGCTGAATTAAATCAGACAATGTTATGTACATAAGCATCACCTCCTTTTACGGAAGTGACCGAACCGCCGGCGGCGTATACCTTGGTATGTGAAACCCTTCCCGCTGCCGCGGTAAAGGTCTACAACCTGTTTTCTTGAGACTGTGAAAAAAAGTCTGTAAATTTAATTAACTGATCAATAGCCTTCTAT
>CALBGO010000120.1 GCA_937894585.1 uncultured Eubacterium sp. | reverse complement strand
ACTTTGCTCTCCGGCGGCGCCGTCTCTTTGAGACAGCTTTATTACTATATCACCCCCAACACTCTCTGTCAATACCCTTTTTTGTCGTTTTATGCAGACCGAAGTAAAGATACAATAGAGTGCCTGCTACATTCAAAGCACTGAACAAAGCGTAAACACCGCGGCTGTTCAGCCAGTCCATAGCAATGCCGCCGAAAAAGTTGCACAATATAGTACCTCCGTTAGAGCTGACGGCATAAAATGCCGCAACAGCCATACCAATCAATCTCGGTTCTACGACTTCCGACAGATACTTCACATACTCTGTCAGAAGAATTCCATTAACCATACCCTGCAGAAAAAAGGTTATAAGAAGAAACTCGCTGGACGGTCCCGCCGCATAAAATAAAAACCGAGTCGCAGACAGTGCCATCGCCGCTAAAATCGTTTTTTCCCGGGAAAAATTCCGGCACAGATACGGAGCCAGCGCCATAAAAGGCGCTTCGCTTCCCACCATCAAAAGAAAGGCAGTCCCAACACCTGCAACCGTGCCACCTCCCTCTCTGAACAGAAAACCGAAATATGTATTATTGGCAACATTCGTTCCCATAACAAAGATACCGCAGATAATAAGCTGTATCGCTTTTCTGTCCTTCAGCAGTTCACTGTATCTTACTTTTCCGTTCTCCGCTTTCTCAGCTCCTCTGTTCGAGGATGTTTCTTTTTTTATGTATTCCAAAGACTCCTCTTCAGATTGGTCCGCAGAACTTCTGCGCGGTCTTGCGGAAGTTATCACAGTACATCCCGCCAGAACGAAAACACACGCATAAATATAAAATATACTTTCCAGACCGACAGCATCTCCGATTCTGCCCCCTGCAAATACCGCAGCTGCATAACCTGCCGCCCCGCAAAGCCGTATAGAAGAAAAATTCTCCTGATCCTGTTCCAATACCAAAGCATCGGATACACCCATTACCGGTCCCTGAAAAAAATACTGGACCGAATAAGTCAGAACAAAAAGTAAAAATCCGGTCACTGCCGAGTTGACAAATCCCATAACTGCGGCAGAAATACAGATAAACGCAATTACTTTTCTTCCGTCGCTGCTGTTGGAATACCGCTCTCCCCAAAACACCGATGCAAATACGGCAGCAAAGGTTGCCGCCGATGTCACTGTCCCAATTTCAGTCCCGCTGAATCCGATACTGTTCAGATACTGGCTGATCAAAGGATTCATAACACCCATTGCGCCGTAGCCGAACAGGTAAAATAATCTAAATCTGTTTGTATTGCTCACTTAATTCCTCACTTCTTTTCTAAAAAAGTTAGCTTCGCCGATTCTGTCAAGAGGTTGACTTTTTGCTTCTCTGTCACAAGCTTCCCTTAACCCTGCAAAACAGACAGCGAAGGGAATAAAGCGACTGAAGGAATATGCGAAGCATACGGTGATATGCAGGAAATATCGAAAAATTGATATTTCCTGCACAATAAAATATAGCATAATATGAATCTATTCTGTACACAATAGAGACTATCAAAACGATTTACAAATATTCGGAGGTGCATCTTGATTATTGTTTTTATCAGAACGTTTCTCTTGTATCTGGTGGTTCTTTTTACACTCAGAGTAATGGGCAAGTCCGAACTTTCAAAACTGTCCACTTTTCAAATGGTAGTACTGTTTATGATTGCGGAGCTGGCATCAATTCCCATCGATTCGCCCTCTTCTTCACTGGCAAACGGCGTCATGGCAATTCTAACTCTGCTCTTTCTTCAGGTGCTGCTCTCCTTTATTTCTATCAAAAATGAGAAATTCAAAAACTTCATCAGCGGCAGGCCGAGCATTATCATCGATAAAGGCACAATCAATGTAAAAGAAATGAAACGGCTGCGCATCACTGTCAACGATCTTTTTGAACAGCTCAGACTGTGCAGCTGTCCTTCCGTATCCGATGTAGAATATGCCGTCATGGAATCCAACGGAGAGTTGTCCGTAATTTCCAAAAATGACGGTGAAACACTACCGCTAATTTTAATCAGCGACGGTACGGTTTACGAAGAAAACCTGCAGAAATCAGATACCGATTACAATACGCTGCTGTGTATGCTGCAGGCTAAGGGCATAGAAAGACT
This sequence comes from uncultured Eubacterium sp., assembly GCA_937894585.1. GTDB lineage: Bacteria > Bacillota > Clostridia > Peptostreptococcales > Anaerovoracaceae > Senimuribacter. Next base: position 51,053 of record CALBGO010000120.1, on the reverse strand, counting down.
TGACGAAGTATTCGTCGCCTTTTATGACGGGAAAAAAGTTTTCCATGTCTATCCGGTTCCCGCAAACGGACAAAAATTTTCCAGTGAGGTGTATTAAATGAAAGCTTTGACTGCGTCTGTATTATCCCTTGCTCTCCTCATGGGCTGCTGGGGTCTGTTTTACTGTTATTCTGTACAAAATCTCAGCGATATGATCAATACCTGTGACCAGGTTATCATGCCTGCTGTTGAAGAAGAAAACTGGAAGGCTGCCGAGGAAGCTTTCCGTCTCCAAAATGAAAACTGGCACCGATATCGAAACGCTGCCCTCTTTTTCCTGGATACCCGGGATATCAATGATGCGGACAGTACATTTGCAAAAACTCTGATGTACATCAAGGCAGAAGATTTGTCCAACAGCAGCGGCGAGCTGCTTTCCCTCAGAGAACAGCTTAAATACCTTCGCGAAAGCGAACGCATCTGCCTGCGCAACATACTGTAAAACAGTACCGCTCCCAACATCATATGAATTTCCTAAAAAGATTTCCGGGATAACAATCTCCCGGTTCTCCGTTTACTTCAGCTGTATAAATCTACTTCTCAATAATCTCATACATGCCTGCCGCATCTTCCTTGCGGCAGGATTCTGTTAATTTCAGAACCTTCGCAGTCAGAGAGCTGTTTCCGAAAGAAATATGAATCACATCTCCTTCTTTCACCTCAGCGCCCGCTTTTACAATTTTCCCGTTAACCGAAACTCTTTCCTGATCGCATGCATCCTTTGCCACAGTTCTTCTCTTTATCAGTCTGGAATTTTTCAAAAACTTGTCAATTCTCATAATCTCTTCCTCTCTTCATAACTTACGCATTTATACATATCTTCTAAAACTTATATCCGACTATCCGGCGATTTCTCAAACCGCAAGAAAAAAGGACAACCTGAGGCTGTCCTTATATATCAAGTCTTTTATTTGTTGACTGCATCCTTCAGTGCTTTTCCTGCTTTGAAAACAGGCGCTTTGGAAGCTGCAATTTCGATTACTTCTTCTGGTTTTCTAGGATTTCTGCCCTGTCTGGCTTTTCTTTCTCTTGTTTCAAAAGTACCGAATCCGATTAACTGTACTTTTTCCCCTTTAACCATAGCTTCTTCTACGCTTGCAAGAAATGCATTGATTGCAACTTCTGCATCTTTCTTTGTGAAGTTTGTTTTCTCTGCTACTGCAGCAACGAGTTCAGCCTTATTCATTATAAATCCTCCTTAAATCATACATAGCATTGAACTTAATTGCGTTTGGCTTCCTGCCAGAGATTGTCCATCTCTTCCAAAGTCATCTCTCCCAAATCCTGACCGCGCGACTGCGCAAGCTCCTCCATATAATCAAAACGACCGATAAACTTGGCTGTCGCCCTATGCAGAGCATCTTCAGAGTCTACGTCCAGGAACCGTGAAACATTAACTACAGAAAACAGCAAATCTCCAAGTTCTTCAAATATATGCGCACCATCGCCCTCTTCATATGCCTCAAGCAGCTCCGTAAGTTCCTCCTGAATCTTCTCAAAAGCGCCGTCCGCATCGGGCCAGTCAAACCCAATCTTTGCAGCTCTGCTCTGAACTTTAAAGCTCCGAATCAGAGCCGGCATTGCCTTAGGTACATTCTCCAAACGATTGGTATATCTAAGTTCTCTATGTTCTTTGCTCTTCATATTTTCCCATTTTTCAAGGGCTTTGTCAATAGTTTTTGCATTTTCTTCTAAAAAAATGTGCGGATGCCTGCGAATCATTTTTTCACATTCGTCATTAATTACATCTGTAAGAGAAAAGGAATTCTCTTCTTCTGCAAGGCCGCTGTGAAAGACAACCTGCAGCAGAACATCGCCCAATTCTTCTCTGAGATTATCTGCATCCCGGTTCTGTATCGCTTCTACAGCCTCGTAAGCCTCTTCAATCATACACTTTGTAAGAGATTCGTGGGTCTGCTCCCTGTCCCACGGACATTCAGCACGCAGAATTTTCACAATCTGCGCAAGGCGCTTTAACGCATCTCCTTCATTATTTTTTACCGAATATAATTCTTCATACTCTTTTTTCATAATTATTTCACAAACTTTCTAATGATTTTCTGCAGTTTACTGCCGCCTGGCATAGCCGCAACTTCTTCTACCGTAATGGCTTTCAGCACAAAAATCAGCACGCCGTACACAGCGGCTCCCGTCATAATTGCAAGCAGTGTTGCGATGCTGTTTCCTAAGAATCCTACCAAAAGCTTATGAGCCGCAAAGGCGCAGACACCCATCAGAGCTGCCGCAATACACGGCCGCACATAAGTCAGATCATAGTCAAATTTAACGCCGGTATAGTGTTTTACCGCACGATTATTCAGTACCAGCGCCACGATATACGCCAGCATAGTCCCAATTGCCGCACCCTTGATATTTACATCGTGAATGCCCACCAGAATAAAAGTAACAATTACTTTTCCGACACAGCCGACTGCCAGATTTATAACGGGCAGATTCTGCTTTCCGATAGATTGCAGTACGCCTACGGAAGTCTGTGTAATGGCGAGGAAAACCACACTGATTGCCATAATCATAAGCGTCGGAACCGCAGCAACGGCACTTGCTTTCTGCGCAGGATACAGCAGAAGAAGAATCGGCTCTGCCAGAGAAAAAATGCCGAAAGCACACGGAAATGCCATAATCATAGTGACACGATAGCCCAAATTGATATTGGTCTGCACGCCTCGGCTGTCTTTCACCTTAAATGCCGCCGCAACGGCAGGCACCAGACTGACAGCAACAGCCTGTGTGAATACCTGCGGAAATGCAATCAGAGAATTGCAGAAACCGCTGAGCAGACCGTAAAGGCTCTTTGCTTCTGCATAAGACCAACCCGTCGCCTGCAGACGAGTCATAATAAGCCCCGTATCGATCAGCGTCATAATCGGCATAATTTCACTGCCGATGATAATCGGTACGGCAATCGCTACAATTTTGCGTAAAATCACCGCTGTCTCTTCGACTGCCTGATTATTCAGGTCAATTTTACGATGAATGGTTCTGCGGTTCAGAAAATAAATTCCCACAATAATAAGAAGCCCTGCCACAGAACCTGCAGAAGCTCCGAAAGACGCTCCCGCAGCAGCCTCTTTCAGTCCCATATCCATCAGCTTATACGCCAGATAAAGTCCGAAAATCACACGAATCAGCTGCTCTGTAATTTCGGATATTGCCGTAGGATTCATATTCTGACGGCCCTGAAAATATCCGCGGAATGCAGAAAACAGCGGAACGAACAGCAGCGCCGGAGAAATTGCTTTTACCGCCATAGCGGCATCAGGATTTCCGAGGACCTTAGTAATCGCTTCGCCACCGACAAAACACACGGCGAAAGAAAAAATGCCGATTCCAAACAGAAGCGCTGTAGCAACCTTAAATACTTTATGTGCATTTCTGTACTCTCCCACGGCAATCCTCTCCGATACCATACGGGAAATCGCCACGGGAATTCCTGCCGTTGAGAGTACCAGCAGCGCACCGTAAATCGAATAAGCAAACCCGTAATAAGACATTCCGTCATCTCCAATCCAGTTTGTCAGCGGAATTCTGAAAACTGCTCCCAGCAGTTTAATCACAACGCCTGCGATGCCCAGCACCGCAGCGCCTTTTATAAACTTGTTTCCTTTATTAGACATACGCTTTTCACTTTCTACAGTTGTTTCAAAATCTCTTTAGTTGCAGCTTCAGCCTCAAATATAGTTTTCTCTATATCTATTGTTGTATACTCGCCGTCTTTATAAAGTATCTTCCCGTCAGCGACAGTCATTGCAATGTCCGCATCGCATGCAGAGTATACAATATTATTCAGCATATTGTGTACGGGATGCATATTCGGAACATCGGTGCGCAGCACAATAAAATCAGCCTTGTTCCCCTCTTCAATTACACCGCAGTCATATCTGCCCTGAGCCAAAGCTCCGTTCACCGTAGCTGCTTTCAGCGCCTCCTTCGGCGTAACGACCGTAGGGTCCATGGTTTTTGTCTTTGCAAGAATTGCAAAGGTCTTCATTTCTTCAAAGAAACTCAGATTATTGTTGCTTGCAACGCTGTCTGTACCGATTGCAACACGAATGCCCCGGTTTATCATTTCAGACACCTGCGCAATACCACTTGCCAGCTTCAGATTGCTGACAGGATTGGTTGCTGCAGTCACGCCTTTTTCCTTCAGAATGTCGAAATCCGCATCTTCACACCATACGCAATGAGCTGCAAGAGCCGGCACATCAAAAATACCGCAGTGTTCAAAATACTGTGCCGGTGTCAGACCGCCCCGCCGCGCTTTACATTCTTCATGCTCTGACTTTGTTTCGGATAAATGCACATGCATTCTCAAGCCCGATTGCTTCGCCATATCAGCAACATATTTTACGGTTTCTTCATTGCTGGTATATTCGGCATGAATACTTGCATCTATGATAATCCTGCCGTTTTCGGCACCGTGATACAAACGAACAGCGTCCTCGGCCTCCTTTACGGAAGGAAGGCTCTTCAAAGGCGCACCCATAGGATTTGCGATTGCCCGGGAAATGTTTGCTTTTGCGCCGCTTTCCGCCACAGCTCTTACCATATCCGAAGTAAAGTAATACATATCCGATGAAGAAACAATTCCGTAACGCAAAGACTCCGCCATACACAGAAGAGTTCCCCAATAAACCGCATTACCGCAGAGTTTATCCTCAAAAGGAAAAATCCGAGTGTTCAGCCAGTCCATCAGAGCCAGATTTTCTCCGTAACCGCGCATCAGCGCCATAGGCGAATGTGCATGCGCATTATAAAACGCCGGCATCAGAAGACGGTTTTTCCCTTCAAAAACCTGACCAAAATCTTCTGAAGGCGCGTCTTTTCCGATATAACGGATTCTGTCTTCGGAAATACCCACATACATATTTTCCTGAACATTATAATCTTTATCTAAAACAGAGATTTCTTTAAAAAGCATATTCTTACCTCCATTGTTCTATGCTGTTATTTGGTCAATTACTCAAAAAACAGCAACATACGCCAGTATAATAGAATAAGTATATCACGGTTCGCTTTTAATGCAATGGTTTCCTCGGATATTTTATGAAATATCCGGTATATTTTTCATAAGCCGGAGAACACTATAGACACAAGTATTGATAACAAAGGAGAGTAAACTTACATGAAAGCAACCGGAATCGTAAGGCGTATCGACGACCTGGGCAGAGTGGTGGTTCCAAAAGAAATCAGACGAATTTTGAGAATCAGAGAGGGCGATCCCCTGGAAATATATACCGGCGAAAGCGGTGAAATCATACTGAAAAAGTATTCCCCTGTCGGTGATATGAGCCAGATCGCCACGGAATTTGCGGAAACCGCTTCCTCCGTTTTAGGCGGTACCGTCGCCGTATCCGATACAGATATCTTTATTGCTGCATCGGGAAAGTTGAAAAGGCAGTTCGGAAACGGAAAAATAGATGAAGAACTGGATCAAATCATTCGGTCTAAAGATAAATATCAAACGGACAGAAAGCTGATTGTACCGATTCTTTCCCAAGGAGACGCTATCGGCTCCATCACCGTGCTTGCTGCAGAAAACAGACATCTGGGCGAAACCGAAATGAAAGCTGCGGAAATCGGCGCAGAATTTATTGCAAAGCAGCTTTACGACTAAACAGTATTTTACGGATCAAAAAAGACAAGTTTAATTAAGTTAAATTAACTCAAACCGACCAGTTAACTGGTTATTTTGTACGGAAGGATCATATCCGTTACAGCGTTTCTATATTACGCAAACTAAAACGGAGCGAGTTCTGCCAACCGCTCCCGTTCTCATTTTCATCTTAATCTCGTTCATCATGCAGATGCTTCCCATTTTTCCTCTCTATTTTTTCTCTATGCTTCTCCTCCCATTTCCCATGGTAAAAACGATACATCATCATACTGCCGCGAATAATGAGATCCAGTCCCATTGCAATCCATGCGCCTGCAATGCCCATTCCAAACACTTTCACAAACACATAAGCCATCGGGATCCGGATTCCCCACATAGTCATCACGCACACATAAAACGGCTGCTTCGTATCGCCCGCGCCCCGCAGCGCACCGGTATAAATACTGGCCATCGCATAGAAAATTTCAGCAAATGCAATGATTCTGAGGGCTAAACTCCCGTGATCTACGACTTCTTCTGATGGCGTAAAAAAGCCTATCAGCAAACGGCTTCCAAAGAAAAGCACGCACGACATACAAAAAGTACATACTGCGCAGAGCTTAAATGTCATAGCCGCGCTCTTTCTTGCAAGCTTATATCTCTGTGCGCCTACAGCATTTCCCGTCAAAGTGGTCGCTGCAATCTGAAAGCCATTAGCCGGCATATAGGAAACAGATTCCGCAGTAAGAGCCAGCTGATGAGCCGCCAGCACAACTGTGCCAAGACTGCTGACAACACGGACAAAGCAGGTCTGTCCGCCTGATATAGCCAATCTTTCCAATGCGGTAGGAATACCGATTTTCAGCATTTCTCCCATGAGTTTCCACTCAGGCCTAAGACCTTTGAGTTTCAAAGTCACATCTGTACGCTTCAGCATGGTCCCGAAAAGCAGCACGCCCGCAAGCACTCTTGCACCGGTTGTAGCCCAGGCTGCGCCTTCAACGCCAAGCCCTGCGCCCCACATGTCAAACTCCACGCCCAGAACCGAAACAGTTCTTGACGGAAAGATCATGAAAAAGTTCCCAAGCACATTTACAATATTGATCAGAATATTTATTTTCATCGGCGTACCGGTGTCTCCGGCGCCGCGCAGTATTCCAAAGGAAACCATCTGAAAGCACTGAAACGGCATGCCAAATGCTGTAATGCGTATGTAGGCGGTTGCACTTTCGTGTATTTCAGGCTCAGTTCCCATAAACACCGGTATCAGATGGCCCAGAAACATAAGAAAACTGAAGATGAACAGAGAAATGGCGCACGATGCAAAAAAAGCCTGACCTGAAACACGCTTCGCTTTTTCGTGTTCGCCGGCGCCAATCGCCTGCGCCACCGTAACCGTTCCTCCCACAGCAACAGCCTGAACAGTAGAATTCAGCATCCACATAACGGGCGTTGAGGCGGCAACCGCGGCGGTTGCATCAGGTCCCAGGCTTCCAACCATCGCCGTATCCACATACTGCACCATGGAAACCAGCAGGCTTTCGACAATCGCCGGGAATGCAAGGAGCCATACCCTTCTCATTAAGAATTTATCTTCTCTGCTTAAAGATATCATTTCCAGAAACCTCGCAAGATAAAAGTCAGGCAGGCGGTCAGGCTATGCACCAAAACCGCCTGTAATTTTCAATCATTCTCTCATTAATCTTCTAATCTCTGATAAACTCTGGTGTATACCTGTACGCCCCAGGCTCTGCCGTCGCGCACATGGAAACGGCAGCGGCCTTCGATTTTCTGTTCTGTTCCGTAGTCATGTATAAACTGGAACCATGTTTCACCGCAGAAGCGGAGATAATATTTGACATCGCCTTTTTCCATGACCAGATTGTCATCTTCAAGTCTAACCTCTGCGATCGCAGGGATTCCTTCATGGCATATGTATTTTCCGATCAGCATTTCCGGCTGGCCGAACTTTCTGCCCGCGTCATGAAGCCAAAGCTGATCCTTTTCGAGTTTCCGGCCCATTGCCGTATTGGTCAGCAGCCACATAATATCCTGCACATTACAATCTCCCTGATTGCACAATACTGCGAAGCCGTAGTTTTCTCCTTTGAGCAGCGCGCCTTCAGACGATACGCCGTGCAGACCGCCGGAATGTTCGCAGATCACATGTCCGTCTATACATCTCTTATTCAGACCAAGGCAATATAAAGGTTTTTCCTGTGTATGGAAACTGTCTCCGATCATCAGCTCAACCGCCTCGGCAGGAATCACCTGCTTTCCGTCCAATACGCCACCGTTTGAAAGACACTGATAATAACGGGCCATATCGTGAGCTGTGGATTTTACATTTGCACAGGCTCTGAACGGAGGCAGGATCGACCACTGTCTGTCAACATGAAGTCCGTCTTCATCTCTTTCAAACAGCATCGTAATGTTTCCGTCTTCTGCCGCCATCGCTTCAGCTTTCTCTCCCCAGGCGTCGAGGGTTGTTCTTGTCATTCCCATCGGTCCGAAAACTCTTTTATCAAGAAATTCTTCCAGAGGCATTCCGGCTGCAGCGTCTATCAGATAGCAGAGAACTGCATATCCTTCATTAGAGTAGCTCATGCATTCCCCCGGCGCCCCCAGAGTCTGATATTTTCCCTCGGCAATATACGCAATGATCTGTTCAATGGTATCCATCTTATTCGGAGCTGTTTTCTTCAGCTGTCTTGCCCAATCGCTGTCTCTGCCCGGCGTATTTACTGCAATTGACCATTCCAGCGGCTCCATAGGCGGAATACCTGCCGTATGCATACATAAATGACGAATGGTGACACTGTCTTTCGGGTTTCCCGGCACATCAAAATCGGGCAGATATTTATATACCGGGTCGTCTAAACTGATTTTCCCCTCCGCTGCCAGAATCGCAGCCGAAAGCGCTGCGGTGGATTTGCTCATGGAAGCGATGCCGAAAATTGTATTTCCGTCAGGGGCGATTTTCATTTCAGCATCACGGAATCCGTATCCTTTTTCAAAAACAGGGCCTTCCGGTCCGCTGATTGCGACAGCAACACCTGTAAGATTTTTTTCTTCGATCAGTTTATGAAGCGCTTCGTCTAACCTTTTCAGATCCATTTAAAGTTCCTTCCTTTCCTTATCTGATACAAGTATAGCTTAATCTAAAAAATGGTATTTTATAAAAGAGCATTATAAGTTATATCCCGTCCTGCATTCTCCAAATAAAATACCACTTTTTAAATTATATTTCTTTTATTTCAAAGATGCCCTATAGCGAACGAGTTCCGAAGGGGAACAGTAGCAGAAATGTCCCGGCGATACTTCTTCCATAGAAGGCTGTTCTACAGAATAGTCGTGATCGCGTGTAGGCACATAATCAATCCTCTTACGATTTCGTTCTGTAATCGGGTTTGGTTCAGGTATTGCCGACAGCAGCGCCTTAGTATAAGGGTGCAAAGGATTTCTGTAAAGTTCATCCTCCGGCGCCACCTCAACCAGTTTGCCGAAATACATAACGCCGATACGATCTGAGAAATATTTTACTACTGACAGATTATGTGCAATGAAAAGCACTGTCAGTCCCATCTCTTCTTTCAGATCGTTCAAAAGATTGATTACCTGCGCCTGAATAGAAACATCTAATGCAGATACAGGTTCGTCTGCTATAATGAGCTTAGGATCTGTGATGATTGCACGGGCAATGCCGATACGCTGACGCTGTCCTCCTGAGAATTCATGGGGATATCTGTTTGCGTGCTCCGCCGTAAGCCCTACTTTATTCAGCATGGCAACAACCCTTGACTGTACTTCCTGCGGATCTGTAATTCCGCGGATTTTGAGACCTTCTCCGACAATCTCCTTAATCGTCATTCGAGGATTCAAAGACTCTATCGGATCCTGGAAAATCATTGCGATATTGTTTGTTAAAAACTTACGCAATTCTCTGTTCATAGGTCCCGCAATATTTGTACCGTCAAAAGTCATTTCCCCGGACGTCGGATCATACAAACGGATAATCGTTCTTCCGGTTGTAGTCTTTCCGCAGCCCGATTCACCTACCAGACCGAAAGTTTCAGCCGGGTGGATACCGAAGCTTACATTATCAACAGCATTAACAACAATTTTTTTACGACCTCTACCGGAGGTAAATGTCTGACAGAGGTTTTTTACTTCCAGTATATAATCGGATCCTTTATTATCAGCCATTTTCCTTCTCCATTTCCTTCATGCGGTTAATTCTGTCGCGCAGAATTGACGGCATTTCTATATTGTTTACCTCAGCTGCTTTCGGGTGAAGCAGCCATGTTGAAGCGCGATGCGTTTCTGTAATTTCAAATTCAGGAGGCTCCTGTTCAAAATCAATTTCCATCGCATAATAGTTACGGGCAGCAAATGCATCACCTTTTGGCGGATAAACCATATTCGGAGGCGTACCCGGAATTGCCATAAGACGCTCTTTTGTATGCAGATCAGGCATGGAGCTGAGCAGCGCCCATGTATACGGGTGAGCAGGTTCAAAGAAAATCTCTTCACTTGTTCCTGTTTCAACGATTTTTCCTGCATACATAACATTGATTCTCTCAGCCATATTTGCTACAACACCCAAATCATGTGTAATAAATATAACAGACAGATTATGTTCTTCTTTAATTTTATTTATCAATTCAAGAATTTTTGCCTGAACCGTTACATCAAGAGCAGTAGTCGGTTCGTCACATATGAGGATTTCAGGATCGCCTGCAAGGGCTATAGCGATTACGATACGCTGACGCATACCGCCTGAAAACTGAAACGGATACTGATCGAATCTGCGTTCCGGGTCAGGAATCCCAACCGCTTCCATAAGCTCTAAAGCGCGTTTTTTTGCATCTTCTTTGCTTATATTCTTATGCAGATGTAAAACTTCCGTAATCTGCTTGCCAATCTTCATAATAGGATTCAGCGCAGATAAAGGGTCCTGGAAGATCAGTCCGATTCTCTTTCCTCTGATTTCATGAAAATCCTTTTCTTCGACTTTTGTAAGATCCATACCATCGTATAGAATCTCACCGGATTCAATAATCGCGTTGTTGGCAAGAATACCCATAATCGCACGAATACTTACAGATTTTCCCGAGCCTGACTCTCCAACGATGGCCAATGTTTCACCTTTATGCAGATCAAAGCTGATTCCACGAACAGCCTGCACCAGACCCCCGTATGTACGGAAATTGATTCTAAGGTCTTTTACCGACAGAATCACATCGCCGGTTTTCATTTCATTCATCATAGCATCAATCACTCCTCTCCGCGTTTGGTCGGATCCAATGCATCACGCAGGCCATTGGAAAACATATTAAATGCGATCATCAGTACTGAAATCAGAAGCGCCGGGAACAGTACCTGCGACGGATACTGCAGCAGCAGACTCTGTCCGTCCGCAAGCAAAATACCAATTGAAGGCTCCGGCGGAGCAATACCGAGTCCGATATATGCAAGGAAAGATTCGGAGAAAATCGCTCCCGGAATCGCGATCATAGCTCTTGTGATCAGCGGTCCGATACAGTTAGGAAGAATATGTCTGAAAATCAGGACAGCATCTCTGACGCCCAATGTGCGGGCTGCCAGTACATATTCTCTTTCCTTGAAACGGTAGAACTGTGCACGGATCAGTCTTGAAGTTCCGATCCAGCCCGTTACACATAGCGCGAGTATCAGTGAGAAAATTCCCGAGCCGAAAAGCAGCATGAATAAAATTGTAATAACTACATAAGGCATACCGTCCATTAATTCTGCGATATGGGTCATGATCATGTCCACTTTGCCGCCGTAATAGCCTGAAATCGCTCCGTAAATTACACCGATAATACAGTTTGTAAGTACAGAAACCAAAGCGATAAACAATGAGATACGGGCGCCTCTGAAAAGACGGGTGCATAAATCCCTGCCCATATAGTCTGTACCGAGCCAGTGGTATTCATCTTCAGGCACACCGCTCATTAAATAGCTGTCTACCTTTACATCTGCAAGTTTCACACCGCGAACCATATGTTCATTTTTGATTTCGATGATAGAGCCTTCAGGATATTTCTCTTTATCCATAAGACTTTCAACTTTTCTGTCGCGAAGAGTACGGGTACCGTCTGCAATTCCAAGCTTTTCAAGTCCCGGGATTTTAGGCGGCAGATACTGCTGGTCAACATTCTGCTCCGTATAGGTGTAACCTGTAAGATTAGGGACAAAGATCGCTCCCAGTACAATAATCATGATAACAGTAAATGAAATTACCGATACCTTGCTTTTTCTCAAGCGGAGAAAGGCGTCCTTCCAAAATCCGACTGCTTCTGTTTTAAATTCCTCATCAAGAATAACATCGTCCGCCTGCTTCATGTTAAATTTGGAAGCAGGTATGTTCGCTAATTCCTCCGGAAGTTGTTCTTTTGTTTTAACAATCATTATCTTGCACCTCCTCCCACTCTGACGCGAGGGTCAATCAGACCATAGGATAAGTCTACGATCAAAACGGTGAACAGGGAAATCGCCGAATAGAACATCAGCAGAGCAACTGTCAGGAAATGGTCTCCGGCTGTAATAGAGTTTACAAGCTGAGATCCCATTCCGGGAACTGCGAAGATGTTTTCAATTACCAGTGAACCGCCCATAATACCGGTTAATAAACCAATCAGTGTATTGGCAATCGGAATCAGAGAGTTTCTGAAACCATGACGCACGATAGCCTGCATTCTGGTCAGACCTTTTGTACGAGCAAGGAGCAGGTACTCGGAAGACAGGTTTTCGATCAGCTCCGCACGCAGATATCTTGCAATCGTCGCGATCGGGCTGAGCGCAAGGGCTATAATAGGCAGAACCATAGAGAACATTCCTGCCCAGAATAAAGGCGCTCTCGAGTCATACAGCGTCGGGAAGATCGGGATTGCATAGGTCAGACCATACTGCATCACCGACGCAAAAATGAATGACGGTACGGATATAAATATTACAATAAAAAATGAGATCAAATTATCTATCCAGGTGTTCCGCTTCAGCGCCGCTACAACACCTGCAAGCAATCCCAACGGAATTGAAATTAACAAAGAAAAAAAGTTTAATACCACTGTAGGTGGGATTCTGGTTGCAATCAGACTGAATACATCAGCACCGGGTCTGATTTTTACAGATGTGCCGAAATTGAAATCCGTAATGACTCCTTTCAGGAAATACACCAGCTGAATTGGAATCGGTTCGTCCAAATGCAGCTGCGCATTTAATTTATCTTGTATCGCTTTTGGAGTTTCTGGATTTTCGAAAATATTCATCGGCATCAGGCGCACGATCATAAATGATAAGACCATGACAAAGAAGACTGTCAAAAGCATTGCGCCTATTCTCTTCAGTACATATTTTCCCATAATATAAGTCCTTCTCTTTATATATTCTGCTCTCTGCAGAAGGCTTTTCCCATTCAATCAAGTTTACAATGGACCCCCTTATAAAAAGGGGATCCATGTATAGAATGGTTTAAAATTCATTTTTTCGTAACTATTCTACGATATCGCCAAAAGCAGCGCCCCAGCCAAATCCAGGAACATACTGCTTCATAGGAATCTGTACACGATCTGCATACAGTACATAGTTCGTATACTGTGCTACCGGAACCTGGATTACATCTTCCAGATAGATTTCTTCCAGCTTCTGCGTTTCAACTAACTGTTTCTGATAATCCTTAGTATTTTCACAAACTTCATACTGTTTGTCAAATCTTTCGGAGAAATAGTTATTCGGAGCGCCGTCATAGCTGCTCAGATAGTAGTAGAAGCAGGTATACGGATAGTTCCTTGAAAGTCCTCTTGACCAGCAGTTCGGTGATAAATCCCATCCGTCATCATTTCCGGCTTTGTATTCGGTCGTTGATATACCGGAGAAGTTCTTGATTTCAACCTTGATTTTGCCGTCAAAGATTTTTGGCCATTCTTCCTGAATGTATTCTGCTGTTTTCTTCCACGCCTTATCACTGGAGTCAAAGACGAGCTTTAATGTAATCACTTCATCTTCAGAAACATTACATTCTTTATAAGCCTTATCCAGGTATTCACGAGCCATTTCTTCATTAAATCCTGCAGGACCCCATGATTCGATCAAATCAGTAACAGCTTTACCGTATTTCGTTTCACGGTATGCGATACCGTCTTCGCTTAGTAAGCCTGCCTGGTTATTAACATAGAAACCTGCAGGTTCAAAATGGCCGAAACACTTGTCTGCAATCACTTCTCTGTTAAGCGCATGGTAAATAGCTTTACGATAGTTCACACTGCTGCCGATCGGGTTTGTCTTGTTTTTGCAGTTGATATCGATATGTTCAAGTTCAACAGAACCATAGGATAATAATCTCGGGTCGTCTATGTAAGCATCAATTGTATCGCTGCTTGGCGAATAGTAATCAAGCTCGCCGGAGTCAAACATCTGCATTCTCGCATTGTCTTCACCTACGATGTATAACTCAACTGTGTCATAATTATACAAATCAGCAAGGTGATGGTCAGGATTCTTCTTATAAACATGTACAGAGTCCGGTGTCCATGTTTCGAAAGTGTAAGGGCCTGCGCCGACAAAGTCTTCAAGCTTGGTTCCGTATGAAGTCTTTGTGCGATCTTCGTTCATGCCTGCTTCATAGTTTTCTTTGTAAACCGGATATAATGCACGGTTAGCAAAGTTTTCCATAACATCTTCTAAAACAGCTTCGGACTCAGTTATGATCTGGAATGTCATATCGTCAACTTTCTTGATACCTACATCTTCCCATTTACACTCGCCGTTGAAGTACTTTTCTGCATTTTTGATATCGATTGTGTACCAGAAGAAGTTTGCCATCGAGTTAACAAGATTCGGATCAATGAGCATCTGCCATGAGTAAATGAAGTCATCTGCAGTAATCTGCTCGCCGTTATGCCATTTTGCATCCTCACGAACCTTTACTTCCCATGTGTGTTTATCAATCTGTTTCGGAAGATCTGCAGCCAGATCTCCGATCCATTCATAGGATGTTCCGTCTTCTGCCGGAATTTTCTTCCACAGGGTTGAGTGGACATAGGTAAATACATCATCAAGATAAAGATCCACCTGCGTGTGCGCATTCAAGGAAGGTGTATCGGCACTTAAATAAGTCCGGAATACTTTTCCTTCAGCACTTGTTTCTCCATCATCGCCGCCGCAGCCGGTCATGAAGCATGTTACTGCCATAACCATGATCAGGACGAGAGAAATCACTTTCCTTTTTTTCATTTTCTGTGCTCCTTTCACAACACTTCAAATTTCATTCTTTCTTCTGTTTTTACAGAACATCTATAAAAAAGACAAACCCGACTGTCTTCTTTATACAAATTAATTTCATATCTCGGAAAATCCCTAAAAGATAAACCACACTGCCATACTCAATACCATAAATATAAAAAAGAAGAGAATTGACACCGGCACGGTTTTCCATTTTGTATATCCCTTTATGTAATCTGCATAACTGATCATTTTTTCGTTTGTCAGCATATCTCTGTCCCTTAAATTTCTGAACAAATGGGATAAATATCGAAAACTGTAAGAAAATGCAGCCATTGCATGTACATTATGCAAAACGCCCGCAATTGCGACTATAAGAAACAGCATGGCAATCACCGACAGCACATTGGCAACGAGAAGTTTACTCATTGCTGCATCACGCCATAACCAGAAGGAATATAACGCGCCCAATATGATTACCGCACATGGCATTTTCCAACTATATTTAAGTTCTTTCATCAAGCCAATTCATCTCCTTGCAAAAAATCGCTGTTATTTTTATTTACTGTATTAATATGCAATTTCTGTTCCCAACTTGCCATATTTATGCATCGTTTTAAAAAATTCTCTATATTCTTTTAATTTCAACACCTTTAAAAAACTAGCCTCTTTAAATATACCCCCCCCCGCATTATTTTCCTTTTTTTAATAGATTAGGAAAAAATTTCAGCTTCCTTTTCAATTTTTTCATATTTTGCCGCGTGATCGGCATTCTCTGAACTAAAACTCTGCACAAAAAAACGGAAGAACAAAAATGGTTCTTCCGGGTAATCGGTGATATGATGTTTTCAACAGCAAAAGATTTTCTTTTACCTTGCTTACAGATTACTTTTCGCTGCACATTCCGAAGATTTCATATTATCCGCAAGTATCTGCAGCAGTTTTACCGTATCTTTCAGTTTCTCGGAAGGTTTAACAGTCAATCTGATATACGGTTCTTTCCCGCCGTGGACAAAGGCCTTCATACCGAAGGCTTCGTTTACATTCATCAAAGCATAGCCGTTCAGCGAATTTTTCTCACCGAAGGAAACAAGAACCTTACCCTGCTGCTCATAAATTCTTGTTACGGACAAGGATTCGGCAAGGCTTCTGATTCTGGAAATCCTGATCAGATTCAGAGTTTCTCTCGGCACATCACCGAAACGATCCATCATTTCATCGACGATTTCATCTTCATCCGCTTCCGTACTTACACCTGCAATCTTCTTGTACATCTGCAGCTTCAGCACTTCGTTTTCAATATACCAGTTCGGTATGTTGGCAGTTACCGCAAGTTCTACCGATATTTCTTCTTCGCGGTCGCTTACGATTTCGCCCTGCAGCGCACGGATTGCATCGTCTACCAACTTACAATAAAGCTCATATCCTATATTCATCATATGCCCGCTCTGTTCGCTGCCGAGAAGATTTCCCGCACCGCGAATTTCAAGATCCCGCATTGCCACCTTAAAACCGGCGCCGAACTCGGTAAATTCTTTAATCGCCTTGAGACGCTTTTCCGCAATCTCAGTCAGTACCTTATCCTTCTGATACATCAGGTAAGCATATGCCATACGATTGGAACGGCCCACCCTGCCGCGAAGCTGATAAAGCTGAGAAAGCCCGTATTTATCGGCATCTATAATAATCATAGTGTTGGCATTGGAGATATCGATACCCGATTCGATAATGGTTGTCGCCACCATCACATCGTATTCTCCTCTTACAAAACTGAGCATCACATCTTCCAGCATATGCTCGTTCATCTGACCGTGTCCCACGCATACCTGCGCATCGGGAACCAGTTCTCTGATATGATCCGCCAATTTGTTGATACCCCGCACTCTGTTATATACCACAAAGACCTGACCGCCCCGGTCCAGTTCCCTTGTGATAATTTCTCGAATCATAACATCGTCCTGCTCCAAAACATAAGTCTGCACAGGATAACGCTCCGCAGGAGGCTCTTCTATGACACTCATATCTTTAATTCCGGTCAGCGACATATTCAATGTTCTCGGAATCGGTGTTGCGGATAAGGTCAGAACATCCACATTCTGCTTAAGCTGCTTGATTTTCTCCTTGTGCGCCACACCAAACCGCTGTTCCTCGTCGATTACAAGAAGTCCCAAATCCTTAAATCTCACATCGGAGGACAACAGCCTGTGAGTTCCGATAATCAGATCAATCTGCCCTTTGTTGAGAAGATCTATGATATGCTCCTGCTGTTTATCCGAACGGAATCTGGACAGCATTTCCACCTCCACGGGAAATTGTGAAAACCGTTCCTTCAGCGTGTAGTAATGCTGATTAGCAAGAACAGTGGTAGGCACCAGTAAAGCCGCCTGCTTGCCGTCTGCAATACATTTGAATATCGCTCTTGCCGCCACTTCCGTTTTGCCGAAGCCCACATCTCCGCAGAGAAGTCTGTCCATAGCGGCGGGCCGTTCCATATCCTCCTTGATTTCAGAAACAGCTCTAAGCTGATCATCGGTTTCCGTGTACGGAAATGCGTCTTCAAATTCTTTCTGCCAAACTGTATCTTCACAGAAAGAATGGCCTTTCTGCATCTTCCTCTGAGCATAAAGCTGCAGAAGCTCCTGTGCCATCTGCGCGATGGCAGCTTTTGCCTTTGCTTTTGTTGCCTTCCATTCTCCGCCGGACAGCTTGTTGATTTTGGGAGAGGCAGCATCAGAGCCGATATATTTCTGAATCAGATCCATCTGCTCGACCGGTACATACAGCATATCGTTTCCGGCGTATTTAATTTTCAGATAGTCCTTCTGCTCCCCCTGCACCGTCAGCTGTTCAATGCCGAGGAACTTACCGATTCCGTGATTCTCGTGGACCACAAAATCGCCGCTTCTCATATCCGAAAAGGTCTGTATCTGCTCCGATTTGGTCTTTTTCTTTCTGCGCTTTGAACGGCTCAGCTTCTGACCGGAAAAAATATCGTTTTCACTGATATAGCAGATTTTCTTTTCCGGAAAATCCATACCGCTGCTTAATAAACCCTCTTCAAAGAGGATTTTTTCCGAAAGACCGATCCGCAGGGCAAACTCTTTCAGGTTTTCAATCCGTTCTTTTGACGAGCAGACGATGGTAATGCGGTAATTCTTACGCACATACTCCCTAAGCTCCGATTCCAGAAAATCCATACGGCCGCCGAAAGCAGCCATCTGCCTGCTCTGTATGCTGTGCACCTGGCTTAACTGTTCCGCACCTTTAATCATTTTGGCAAAAGGCGTCAGAACATAAACCGACGGATATTTGTAGACTTTAAGAAAATCTTCCTTTCCGGAAATCAGTTTCATATCTTCCGGAATCACCTGTCCCCGCTCTAAAAAGATTTGAAAGTCGTCTTTCAGCTCGGCGCTCCTCGCGTCGAGGTATTCGCAGATTCTGTCCGGATCATCGATGACAATCGTGCCGTCTTCCATATAATCCCACAGATACTCTGTCTCCTCGTAAAAATAATGAAGATAATTCTCCAGAAGCTGCAGGTTCGATACATTTCTGATATACTCGCAAAGCTCGTCTCTTCGCTTTTCCAAACGAGCTGCCGCCTCTTCGAATTCTTCTCCCCGCTTCATAAGATTCTTAATCTGCGTCGTATATTCTCTGTGAAGACGCTGCGCCGCATCGTTAAAAAGAGACTTATCTGCCAAAATCTGCTCTGCCGGAAAGATTTCCACCGAAGCTAAGTTCTCAACAGAACGCTGTGTATTCGGATCGAAGCTTCTGACAGAATCCACTTCCGTATCGAAAAGCTCAATTCTGTACGGATACTCGCTGTCCGGTGTGAATACATCGATAATACCACCCCTGACAGAAAACTGACCGCGCATATCCACAAGCTCCATCCGCTCATAGCCCAGTTTCACCAGGGTTTCTTTTAAATTCTCAATATCGACCTCGCTGCCCGGAGAAAGTTTCACAGAAGCACTTTCAAAATTCCGGTGAGGTGTAATCTTTTTAACAGCAGCAGAAACAGGCGCTACCACAATACAGTTTTTGCCTGTACGCAGCGCCTTTAAGATTTTCAGCCGTTCAATAAGCTGATCGTGGTTTTTTGCTTCATACCGCAGAAAAACCTGTTCCTCCGGCGGCAGCACCAGAATTTCCTTATCAGAAAAAAAAGAAAGATCCGAAGCCAATCGCGCTGCCTTTGCTGCGGTGGCAGTTACAATCAGACTCTGTCCTTCTTCTTTTACGATATCGGAAATAACAGGTGCACATCTGCTTTCGGAAATACCCGAAATATTAATGATTCCCTTTTTCATCTTCTTCCTTCTTCGGTTTTAATTTTTTACCGGTGTTATAACGGTTCATTGCAATATCAACATCTTCTGCCAGCATACATTCTACGGCGCTGACAGCTTTGTCTACAGTTTCTTCCAAAACAGGCACTTCTTCTTTGGAAAATCCGCCGATTACAAAGTCTGCAAGATCGGCCTTTTTTTGACTGCCGATTCCGATTCTTACCCGCGGAAACCGATCCGACTGAAGCTGATACACTACGGATTTCATACCGTTATGGGTGCCGGCGCTTCCGAATTTACGGATACGCAGCGCTCCCAGCTCAATATCGATATCGTCATAAATCACAATCAGATTTTCAGGCTCCAGCTTATAAAAATGCATCACTTCCCGAATCGCCTCACCGCTCAGATTCATATAAGTCTGCGGCTTTACAAGAAGTACCTTCCGGCCGGCGATTCTTCCCTCGCCGACCAGAGATTTAAACTTCAGTTTATCTGTTCTGATGTCATGCTTTTCTGCAAGCCTGTCAATCGTAATAAACCCCATATTATGTCTGGTATTTTCATATTTTTTGCCGGGATTTCCCAGTCCTGCGATTACATACATAACAAATTATATTCCTTTACATTCAATAAAATTATGAAAATTATTATCGTTTATTAAAATCAGTCGAACAGTTTACTTACGGAACCATTGGTGAAAATTCTTGTCATAGCTTCTGCAAAGAGCGGCGCTACGGACAGGAATTTCATTTTTCCGATTTTCTTTTCTTCCGGAATCGGAATGGTATTAAGAAGTACCAGTTCTTCAATAGCAGAGCCTTCCAGTCTTTCTACCGCAGGGCCCGAAAGTACTGGGTGGGTTGCACAGGCATAGACAGCCTTTGCGCCTAAATCTTTAATTGCATTGGCAGCATTGGAAATAGTTCCCGCAGTATCAATCATATCGTCTAAGATAATACAGTTCTTTCCGTCAATGTTGCCGATAATGTTCATAATCTCACTCTTGTTCGGTTCCGGTCTTCTCTTGTCCACAATTGCAATCGGGCAGTTGAGATATTCCGCCATATTTCTTGCGCGGGTTACACTGCCGTGATCCGGAGATACGACAACCACATCTTCCAGAGCTTTTTCCTTAAAATATCTTGCCAGAATCGGCATACCTACAAGGTGATCCACCGGAATATCGAAGTAGCCCTGAATCTGATTTGCGTGCAGATCCATAGAGACCACTCTGTCTGCACCTGCCGCAACTAAAAGGTCTGCAACCAGCTTTGCCGTGATAGGATCCCTTGCTTTGGCTTTTCTGTCCTGTCTTGCATAACCGTAATAAGGAATAACAGCGTTGATTCTGCCTGCGGAAGCTCTCTTCATGGCGTCAATCATAATCAGAAGCTCCATCAGGTTATCGTTGACCGGATTGCAGGTAGACTGCACGATATAGACATCGATACCTCTTACAGATTCCCAAAGATTCACGGAGATTTCACCGTCGCTGAATTTCGTTACCGTTGCTTTGCCAAGCGGTTTTCCCATAATAGATGCGATTTCTTCTGCAAGTTCAGTGTGTGAATTTCCGGTAAACACTTTGTAATCTGAAAATGCGCCGTTTTTCATTTTTTGTACCTCTTCTTTCTTTTGTTCGTCTGAAACTACTTCTTGTTGTAAAGTCCCTTTTTGGCCGCCCAGCCTTCGATGTTTCTCTGCCTTGCTCTGGCAACCGCAAGGGCATCTTCCGGAACATCTTCCGTCAAAGTGCTTCCTGCCGCAATATATGCGCCGTCGTCAACTCTGACCGGAGATACCAGATTGGTATTGCAGCCGATAAATACTCCATCCCCAATAACCGAACGGTGTTTTTTTGTACCGTCGTAGTTGACAAATACCACACCGCAGCCTATATTTACATCCCGTCCCACATCTGAATCCCCGATATAAGTCAGATGGGATGCTTTTGAACCGTCCCCAATGGACGAATTCTTAACCTCAACAAAATCACCGACTTTGCAGTTTTCGCCGATAACGCTTTCCGGCCGCAGATAAGCAAAAGGTCCCACCTTCGTACCCGCACCTACCGTACTTTCCGTAATTACAGAAGACTGCACCTCCACATTGTCCTTAATAACAGAGTCGCAAATCCTCGTATTCTGCATAATCTTACAGTTTTCACCGATGACAGTCATGCCCTCAAGGCTTACGCAGGGACCGATAAAGGTACCCGCACCAATTTCAACACCTTCATCAATATATGCGGTATGAATATCGGCAAAATCAACTCCCTTCTCAAGAAAGGAAATACAGCGGGCAATCCGCTTTTCTTCTTTTTCTTTATATTCCTGATATGTCATATAATCAATCCCTCTGTTTTATTTCCTGCACAAAGTTACATCTGTTCCATAATCATGGTTCCGACTTTATAAATATCTCCCGCTCCCATAGTAATCACTAGATCTCCCGCTTCGGCATTTTTCTTTACATAATTGGAAATCTCTTCAAAAGTGCTCATATAGTACACCTTCTTTTCAGGATGCACTCTCTTAATTTCGTCGGCAAGCTCCTCTGACGAAATCTTGTAGATATTCTTTTCTCTCGCTGCGTAAATCTCCGCCAGTACCAGAATATCCGCCTGTTCAAAAGCTTCCGCAAAGTCATCGAACAAAGCCAGAGTTCTGGTATAGGTATGGGGCTGGAACAGGCACCACAATCTGTTGTGTGGAATATTGTCCGCCGCAGAAAGTGTCGCTCTGATTTCCGTAGGATGATGTGCATAGTCGTCCACCAGTTTTACACCGTTTTCTGTGGTTCCCACAATATCGAATCTTCTCTGCGTGCCTTTATATTCTCCTAAAGTTTTCACAATCACATCAGTATCCACTCCCAGCTGATGACAGCACGCAAAAGCGCCTACAGCATTGAGAATATTATGTTCACCCGGTACGGAGAGTTTTACCGTGCCCAGTTTTTCTCCCCGGTAGTTAACACTGAAAACCGGCATTCCTTCGCCGTCAAAGGATACATCTGCAATATGGTAGGTACAATTTGCATTGTATCCGTAAGTGATGGCATCCGGAATATCTCTGATAATCCGGTTTACAAACGGATTGGCATCATAAGCGATAATCTTGCCGCCTGCAGGCACCAGCTTTGCAAAACGGTCGAAAGAGCTTACAATATGGTCGATATCCTTAAAATAGTCAAGATGGTCTGAATCGATATTCAGAATCACTTCGATTTTAGGGCGCAGCTCTAAAAAGCTGTCTCTGTATTCACAGGCCTCCGTGACAAAATAGGAGCTGTCTCCAACCTTGACATTTCCGCCAATTTCCGCCAGATTCCCACCTACTAAAATGGTAGGCTCCAGTTTCGCATTCTCTAAAATCAGAGAAACCATAGAGGTTGTTGTGGTTTTGCCGTGGGTTCCGCTGATAGCAATGCTGTTTTCAAAATCGTCCATTAAAACGCCCAGAATTTCAGCTCTGCCGGCAAGGGGGATATGCTTCTGCCTTGCTCTGATAATCTCCGGATTTTCTTCTGCGATGGCAGCGGA
Organism: uncultured Eubacterium sp.; assembly: GCA_937894585.1. Classification (GTDB taxonomy): domain Bacteria; phylum Bacillota; class Clostridia; order Peptostreptococcales; family Anaerovoracaceae; genus Senimuribacter. The sequence continues at coordinate 28,306 of CALBGO010000120.1, read as the reverse complement.
ATAAATGATTAAATCCGCATTCTCCACATTCTCTTCCCTGTGACCGATATAAATTTTAGCGCCTTTTTTCTCAAGGTTCTCCGTAATATCCGACTGTTTCATATCCGAACCGGATACATGATACCCTCTTGCAAGCAAAATTTCGGCAATAGCGGAAAGGCCTATCCCTCCGATTCCGATGCAGTGTATATTCTTATAATCCGTTAACTGAATCATCTGCTAATCCTCCAAATTTCAATCTATATGTATTCTATCTCTGATAGTCTTGCTCCTGTGTCTGTGATTTATGCGCTGCAGATTTCCGTATCGAATCTTTTTCAGGGCATAACTCATAAGATAGTATAACATATTCCGACCAAAAATGGATAGCATTTGACAAAAAAGTTAAAAAGAAATAATATGTATAGAAAGAACAGGAGGAACACTTTATATGAAAAGAACTCAGCGGGTCGGAGCTATTATTAAAACGCTGATCGACGCTCCCTGCAGACTGTATTCCCTGCAGTACTTCTGCGATACCTTCGGCGCTGCAAAATCCAGCATCAGCGAAGATATCAGCCTGGCAGACGCATCAGTACGCACCACAGGAACAGGCTATATAGAAACTATACCCGGAGCAAAGGGCGGCGTCCGCTTTGTTCCAGATATCACCGAAGAAGCCCTGCATCTTTTACAGGACGAGCTCTGCACCCGTCTGAAAGACAGCAGCAGAATCCTCGGCGGCGGCTTTCTCTATACTTCGGATATTATGTTCGATACACATTTAATTCGCAGGCTTGCTTCAGTCTTCACAAAGAAATTCAAAGACCGCGGCGCCGACTATGTCGCAACGGTGGAGACAAAGGGAATTCCTTTGGCAACCATGGTTGCCCATCAGCTGAATCTTCCTTTAATCATTATCCGGCGCGAAGCCAAAATATCAGAAGGCTCAACGGTAAGTATCAACTATTTTTCAGGTTCTTATGACCGGGTTCAGAAAATGTCAATTTCAAAACGAGCCGTAATTGCCGGATCAAAAGCCATTATCATTGATGATTTTATGCGCGGCGGCGGAAGCATCAAGGGAATTGCCGATATTCTCGCGGAATTTGAAGTATCTGTTGCAGGCATCGGCATCGCCATTGTCGGCACCCTGCCCGAGAAAAAAAGAGTCAGCGACTACACAGCAGTGGTTTGTCTGGGAGAGGTCGATGAAGATCAAAAAACAATCGAGGTCTATCCAAACCGCAAAATTTTCTGACTCAATAGTCTGATATTTTTGTCATTTTCCTTGCTCTTGCGGAACAAATGTTGTATAATATTATTATCTACTAGTTAGAATATGGCAGGAAAGGTGGTCTGTACATGAACATAACCGATGTAAGAATCCGTAAGATTAACGATGACGGAAAGATGAAAGCCGTAGTTTCCATAACCTTCGACGACGAATTTGTCGTACACGATATCAAAATCATCGAAGGTCAGAATGGACTTTTCATCGCAATGCCAAGCAGAAAAATGGGCGAAGGCGACTTCAGAGATATCGCGCACCCACTGCTTTCCGAAACGAGAAACAAAATCAAAGATGCAATTTTTGCCGAGTACAACAAAGTACTTGCGGAAAAAGATGATGAGGAACGACCGATTTAATCATTTATCAGCAAGATCAAAAGCTGCCTCCTCGAGAAGCAGCTTTTTCCGTTTTTTGAAAAGAATGTATATACAGAAATGAAGATTCTTATAAACACCTTCTGTCTTGTAAATGCCTACCGCCTTGTGCAGGCGATACAGCACAAAACCTTGTCATCTCCCGTATCCCTGCAAAACTAAAGCTCAGCCTCCACAACTCTGATAATATTGGTGTTTCCCGGCACATCTACAGGGAGTCCCGCAGTAATTACCACCTTGTCGCCCTCTGCTATCAATCCTGCGTGAATCGCTTTGCGGGCACAGTGAGCAAACAGTTCTTCAATTTCATAGCGGTAATTTGCCATAATCGGACAGACACCCCAGGCAAGAGAAAGCTGATGGAATGTTTTGGAATAAGGTGTTGCGCCGATAATCATTGTAGACGGCCGGAACTTTGACATCCTCCGCGCAGTATAGCCTGTCTTGGTAATTGCCATAATCGCACCGGCTTTGATATCTTTTGCCAGGGTGCAGGCTGCATGGCCCACGGCATTGGTTACATCGTCTGCATTCATTTCGTGCCATACCTGATCTCTTCCCGGTACAGTCGGCTGATCCTCTTCTGCCTGCTCCGCAATTTTTGCCATAACAGCCACCGACTCTGCCGGATATTTTCCTGCCGCAGTTTCTCCGGAAAGCATAACAGCTGTAGTTCCGTCAAACACAGCGTTTGCCACATCGGTTATCTCGGCCCTTGTCGGAATCGGACTTGTAATCATCGATTCCAGCATCTGTGTCGCGGTAATTACCGTTTTTCCCGACTGGACGCACCTTCTGATAAACCGCTTCTGAATGCCCGGCAGTTTTTCAAAAGCAACCTCTACGCCCATATCGCCTCTTGCCACCATAATGCCGTCGGAAAGCTGAAGAATTTCCTCAAAATTTTCTATTCCCTGTGTGCTTTCTATCTTCGCAATCACTCTGATTGACTCGCCGCCGTTGTCATCAAGCAGTTTTCTGACCGCACGCACATCTTCTGCGGAACGGACAAAGGAAGCCGCAATAAAATCCACATCATTTTCGATACCGAAAAGAATATCCTCCCGGTCCTGCCGGCTCAGATACTGCATATTCAAATTCACATTCGGCAGATTGATTCCTTTGTGATTGCTGATTTCACCGCCGTGAATCACCGTTCCGCGTACTTCGGTTTCTGTGGTTTCATTCACACGGATTACAATCTTTCCGTCGTTGATCAGAACCAGATTCCCCGGCTGCACCTCTTTCGGCAGATCCCGATAAGTAACAGAAACCCGCTCAGATGTTCCCGAAACAGCTTCTGTCGTAATGGTAAACTGCTGGCCGTCTGCCAGCTGCTCTTTTCCATTTTCAAAATTACCGATACGGATTTCAGGTCCTTTTGTATCAAGGAGCACTGCCGCCGGAAGCCCCAGTTCATCTCTGACCTTTCTGAAGGTTTCTATGGTTTTTCTGTGCTCCTCATGGGTTCCGTGAGAAAAATTCACACGAGCCACATTCATACCCGCCTGAAGCATTCTGCGCAGTGTTCCTTCGTCTCGTGACGCGGGACCGATTGTACAAACAATTTTCGTCTTTCTCAAAATAACTGCCTCCTGTTTCCTGTCTTAATACATTTTGTTACACTCTGCTATACCTTCTTATTGAATTGTTCGCCGCAGCGACTGCATCTGATTTTTATTCTGCCCTTTCCCCGAGGCGCTCTCAGTTTCTGGCTGCAGGACGGACATCTAAAATAAACATAGTTCTGCATATCATAGCGGGGAGCTTCACCCCTGTAACCGCCAAAGCTACCTCTGCCGGTACCTGTATATCCGCCATATCCGGAAGATGAGCCGGAGCCTCCGTATCCTCCCGAACCTTTAGGACTGCGAAAACGGTTTCCCGACGCTCTGCCGCCGGTAAATTTATATTTCATCGCCAGAAACCAGTTGTTTTCCTGCTCCCTCTTATGGATATTTCTGGAAAGAGCCCTGTACATTCCGTAAATGCAGAGCGCGATGCCGAGAGTACCTGTAATACCGTTTCGCCAGAGAATATTGAATGCGATACAAATGCCCGATGCCGCAAACAGAAACTCCGTAAACTGATCCGGACCTCTTCTGCCCTGCATAAACTGCAGCAGCCTGTATCTGAAATTACTCATATCCACAAACCTCTCTTTCAGCGCGAAAATATTATCTGCAGTTATTATAGCATATCCCGCCCGTAGTTTTGTAAATTTTTGTGAAGAAGAAGTGATAATTTCTTCCTTTTCTGTGGTATGATAATAGTAATCACACAAAAGCAAGGAGGTTTTTATGGACAAGAAATCAAGAGATTACGAAGTCTGTCTGTGTTTTCACACAAAGCGCGGAGAAGTGGAAGACTTCATCAGAGAGCATAAGCCTGCTGATTTGAAAGAACTCTGCCAGTCTATGGGCATCGGTACGAAATGCGGCGGCTGCCGCGAAGATCTGCAGATGATACTGGACGAGGTATATGCAGAATAGCAGCACTGCTATAATAAACTGTATAAAAGAAAGTGCCGGCTTTCAGATCCGGCATAAATCAAAACTGTCTCCTGCAAAGCACCATGCCTATCAGAAGACAGTTTTTAGTTTATAATTTCAACCCTGTTTTTTGAGCATACCGCACTCTGAGGGTTATACTGCTTTCATTTTCCCTGCAATCTGTGCTGCAAATCCGGCAGCTTTTTCATCGATTCCGTCAATTTTCAAAACACTCTTTGGATCGTTAGCCGTTTCCATCAAAGCAAAATTTCCCGGCAGAATAAAACCCTTATTCAAGTTCATGGCTCCGATAATCTGTTCAGCCACAATATCACCTCCGCTGTATCCTGAAACCACTATGGCAAATACACGCTTTCCCGAAAAGTCATTGGTTCGGAATACCGATGTCAGCCTGTTAATAAACGCTGTGATATTAGCACCAACTGCGTCATTATAGTTAGGACAGATCATCACCAGCGTATCACAGGAAATAATCGCTGGATAAACCTGGTCTGTCATAATGCCTCCGTAAAAGCAGCTTCCCTGCTCTCCGTAATGCAGACAGGTTTCATACCTGCATCCCCGGCAGTCTGTCATATGACCGTTGCGAAGTGAAATTTCCGTAATACTTCTTTCCCCCTCAGGTTCGTAAAGCCTGCTCCGGATTTTTTCCCAGAGAAGCAGGCTATTGGAACTTTTTCTGCTGCTGGCATGGACGACCAGTATATTTCTTCCACAACTCTCATACGGAACATAGTCAAGAATACGCTTTACCAGCAATTTTACCTGCATAGCATAGGCTTCTTCACAGCTTACGGCATTAATCCTGCTCAGCGTCTGAAAATTATACAAAGAACCGGTCGCTTCCACCAGAGGTCTGCCAGGAAAAGTACAGCCCGCCAAATTTGCCGAAAAAGCAAGCCTTCGAGCAAGGCTTTTTGTAAACAGGTCTCCGCTGCCGTCTACCAGAATCACTCCCGCTGCTCCTTTCAGGCAGCCCGGGTGCTGTCTGAAATGCTCCAGCATCCTGTAGTATTCCAGATTGACGCCGGCTTCCGAAAGACAGACGGCGAAAAGAATTTTTCTGTTCCGCAGATCCGTCTCTGCAAGTGCTTCTGCCGTAAGCAGATACTGCACGTCAACTCCCGCAAGAGCATCCGCAAGCACCCTATCCATCCTGATTTCTCGTTCCATTTCTCTGCTGAAGGGTTTAACCACAAGCAGCATTTTCATCACCTCTTCTCACGATTGCCATTTTCGGCAGCTTATAAACACTATTTCTGCAGCTGTAAAAGGTTACTATATGCAATATACATTCTGTCAAAAAGAGCATCAGGAATCTCCATATCCTCATATTCGGGACCGTTCTCCGTCATTCTGTTTTTCATTCCGAAGAAGGCACCTCTCCTGTCATCTCCCAGGTGCAGAGAGCTGTAATGCCACTGTCCGCGAAGTGTTAAAAGAATTGAAATCGCACCGGATGACCATGCCGGCGCAATATAGGGTTTAAATCCCAGCGCCCTCACTTCCAGATTCGCTCCGGTCACAAGCGCGGTCAGTTCCCGTGATAAGGCATCATCATAATGCTGCAGACTGTCAGCAAGAACAAGATCCGTACCATGCGGCCCATAAGCTCTTCCTTCCGTCACGAAACGTAAAAAACGAGAATCTTTTTCTGCATAATACAGCGCTCTGCTGTTCATCACACCCAGACCGTACCCCTGCACCTGCGAAGGATCGAGACCGGAATTTTCCAGAAATGCCGCGCACAGCGGATCCACAGGATCGGAGACAACTGCGACAAGACCGCGGTAATCCGCCTGGGCCGCCATCGCTGCATATCCGCGGACAATTTCAAGATTCGCTTCCAGCTGCGCCATGCGCACATCTCCCGTTTCTGAAAGAGGCGGCACGCCTCTGCTTGCACAAAACACAAATACATCGCAGTCAAAAAGTGTTTCCCTTGAAATGGTACGAACTTTCGGCAGCACAGTTTCCCCAGAAATCTCACTAAAAGGATACCGGATCTGATTCATTTCCATTTCAAGACGCTGCATGTTTTCTTTACTCATATCATAGATTCCGATTTCGGAGATCACATCACCGCCGAGCACTCTCAGGCCTGTCAGAACGGAAGTCCCCACATCGCCCAGTGCCAGAACATGCACTCGATTTTTCTTCTGCAGGTTCACAGGACAAAGTCCCAGCTGTACTGCCTGCTCAATGCCTGCCTGTTTCCACAAATCTTCTATTTTTTTCATCGTTCACCTCTGTTTTAAAACTACAGCTGCAGTCTTGCAAGCCGTCTGATATCATTTTCTACATAAACTGACGGCGCAATATTTTCGTCATAATGCACGCCTCTGCCCGGATCAGGTTTTCTCGGTCTTGCAATCACTTCTCCCAGTCGTTTCAGTGTCAGCTTCTTCTCAAATGTAGCCTGATACTCCTGTTCCAGCACCTGAAGAATCAGTTTCGCATTTTCCAGGCAGGTCATGGAATAACGGAAAACAGCCTCCCGGTCTCCATTCCGAATAAACTTAGGCGCTGTGTAAGGCATGATCAGATTGATCGAAGCATCCGCTTCACCTTCAATACTGTCCCCGCCAATAAACGGATAGCTGTCTCGTTCATTGAGCCATATGCCCATATTCGGCAGGAAGTATGCGCCGTCTACACGCCGGTTTCTCACGGCTGCCGTATCTCTTGCATTTCCGGTCAGCACACCAACGATAATTTCTTTGACCTCAATTTCGTGTGCGTCAAGAATCGGTTCCAGGATACGCATGCGGTATCCCTTATGCAGCAGATCATCAATCAGAATCACCGGACGGCCAAACGAGCGAATTGTCCTGGCCTGATCGTCAAGCGCCGCATAATCCTTTGCTTCTGCAATCGTAAAATGCTTTAGGTCAGGAGAAAAATATTTTTCTGTGCGAAGCGGCTTTGTCACAGTATTCGGCACTACCACATCTGCCAGCGCTTTGCCGAACGGAACCGACATATAGGGTCCTTTCACACCGTCCTTTGACGGATGCACAGAAACATGATTCAGCCGTGCCACCTTCTGAATAATCTTGTTATGTACCGCACCCGGATTAAAAGAAAGAATCAGCTGACCGGGATATAAGTCTGTCATAACAGAAAGGAGTCTGTCATGCGCCTCTTCGATCGCTCTTAAAACACGCGGATTCTTATTCAGCGGATTTTTGATCGCCGTCTCCACATCTCTGAAAATCACCTGCGGCGCTCTCATCTCTACTGCATACACCGGCGGATTCCCACTTTCGGCAATATTGACAAATCCCTGTTTTCTCAGTGCCTCTAAGATTCCCGCATTCATTCCATGACGGTCAGCCGGATGATATACCACATAGGTGAAATCTCTGGCAAGCAGCTCTGTCATGATTTCTGTAATCACAATCTGACTAATGTTGGAAAGATTTCGGCTCTTTGCAGAAAACAGTGCACCAATGACAGCAATACTGCCGGCAGCCTGTTTTCTCACATAAGCAGCAATGGTCGGGTCTTTGAACTCCGTAAGAAGATCACTGGTTTCCACTCTGTGCGCAGCAGCAAAAGCCACTGTCTTTTTCTGGCGGATTCCGCCTTCGATGTAAAGACTTCTGACCTCTTCTCTTTCCAGATAACTGCAAATAGTCTGTGCATCATATCCCCGGCTGCACATCTCTCCGACAAGGTCTTCCGGAAGTTCTCCAATACTGCGGTGCTGATATGGACTGATGCTGAGTTCTCTTGCCTGCAGCACATGCTTATAAGCCGGCTCGCGAAGATACAGATTTCTGTCATAAATATAGTTCTGCGCCACGGTATCTATGAGATTGGATATGTCTCGGTCCATATCTACATTTTCTCTGATTCTGGTAGAGCTGATGTCTTCATAATACTTTTTCAGCGTCAGATTGATCACCTGACCGCTGATCGGATACCGCTCGCCCGGGCTTTCTCTCTGCTCAGCTGATTCCCTGGCGAAGGCGATATGATTCAGTGTATGGATTGAATGTTCCTGCGGTAAGGCTTTATAGCAGGAGGCATTGCGAATTACATCCGTGCCTACGGCAATGTAGAGTTCTTTTCCTGCAAAAGTCTCTTTCAGCCTCTTAAGATCTGACGGATTTGCGATATTAACCGGAATATCCTCTGGAAAAATAAATAGATCATCTTCCCCTGCAACAGACATCAACATCAGCTTTCTTCTCTGCAGTCTGGGCTGTGTATTTTTTGACCAGGAAAATTCATCCAGCGCAAGATACACCTCAAATCCCATGTCCCGAATCGTGGTTGCAACAGCTTTATGTCCCAGACTGAACGGGTCAAAGGTTCCCGGAAAAAACGCCACCTTTTTTACTTCAGGGAAATCAAAAGAGCCTGCTTCAGCCTGATACTGACAGATATAACGGTATATGTGATTTAAAACTGCAGCATTATTGTAGAAATCCAGTTCTCCTTCTGTCTTTTCATAAAGAAGGGTCATCAGCTTCTTGCAGCAGTGGCAGAAAATTTCTGTTTTTTCCTGCATGGTAAGCACTGAACCACCAAAGAGATCTGCACCGATCGTCCTGAACGCCTCCTGTGCACAGATTTCATTATATCCGGCATATGCCTTCATCAAAAGATTCACCAGTCTGAATCTGCGTTTCTCTGCTGCGCCGTTTTTTTCTGTAAACCGCTTTCCATAATCGCCGTAATGTTCCAGCATGACGCCCAGCGTTCTGATTACGGCAGAGGCCGCCTTTTCACTTCCGGTCTCCATGATTTTCTGCAGCTGCACGATTGATTCGTCCAGTTCTTCCGGCGGCAGATACAGCATCAGAATTCCAAGATAGTCTGGAATATATTTCGAAAACTGATAATCACCTAGTTCCAGTCCGTTAAACAGTTCTACCGTCAGCTCATTTCTCTGTTCCATCGGCATGCGTTCAATGATGGAGAGAAGTCCCCGTCCTGCCGCCTTCCGCACAGTTACCGTTTCACTGACCTTGATCAGATTCGCAAGATGCGTTGCCACATGAAGCATCTGACTTCTGTTCTCTTCTTTCTGCACATAATCCAGCATGAAAGAGATGTTCACCACTTTCTCAATCCACGGTGTACCTGTTTTCAGATTATCCAGAAACATCACCGCCAGGGTATCCTCAAAAGCCTCCTCCGGTCCCGGCAGCTGCATGACGCTGCGCAAATCCTGCTCGTACTGCCGCAGACTGTATCCTTCAAAAAAGTGTTTCGCCGTTTTCAGCACCGCAATATTTTCGCTCTTTCCGAAACGGTCGAAGTTGTGTTTAAGAAAAGCTTTCATCGTCTCCAAAAATCGCTGCTCCGGCAGATCCGGCCGGATTGCCATCGCCGCATCCAAAAGCACCATCACATAATCTGCCGGTAAATTTCCAGTATGATAATAAAAACCGAGAATGTCAAAATAGTTGTATCTGCAGGACGGTCTGCAGTGTTCTGTCACATTGCTGACAAAACTGTCCAGCGTATGAGAGATCCATTTTCGGTGCTGCGCTGTGGTCTTGTGATCCGGACAGATAATCTTGTCCAGATATTCCCGAAACAGTGTCAAATTACTGACAAGCCGGTCCGGCAGTGTAATATCCTGCGGCACCTCTTTTTTATACTCCTCGCTGAACCCTGCAACCATTCTGCCCATAATCTCCGCAGCCTGAATCCTGATATCACTTTCTTTATGCGCAAGCAGTTCATAAAGAAATTTCAGGGTCATCAGTTTCTGCCTCTCCGTCATATAGGTATAATATTCATCAAAAATAGCAATATAGGTTCGCAGATTTTTCCACTGCCGCTCACTTCTTGCTGCCTCGATCAGACTGCTGAAGCTGCTGTCCTTATGAAAGCGGCTCATCAGGCGGATATTGTGATCAACTGCTGCGAATTTCAGCTGATCCACCACTTCCTGCCCGTGCAGCAGCACTTTTTCTCTGGCCTGCGGCTGCAGCGGACGCGGCGGCATCAGTCCAAAGTCTTCCGGAAGTTCTGTGCAGACGCCCCGCTCCTGCATAAAGTTTTCGAAGTCCTTCAGTTTGTCATACACTTTCTGGTAGCGCAGCCTCTTCGCAGCATCCACATTGTCCAGCTTACGCAAGATCACATCGTAGGCCTGATCCAGACTATAAAAGTGAACATCCTCGCTTCCTGTCTCGTTCCTGCTGCTCTTAACACGAAAATCCGCATAAATCAGAAGCAGAGACTCTGCGGACAGATTTTCCAGTTCCAAATCCCAGGTAGAATGATTGGCAGCAATATGGCCGATGACAGGCATGCCGAATCTGCTGTAACAGAGATCCGTATAATAATAGTGCAGATACGGGATTCTCTTTTCTTCGCTTTTGCGGCAGCCGTATTTTCCAATGTCATGCCCTGCCGCTGCACCGGAAAGCAGCGCCAGATCCACAGGCACACCAGACTGCGAAAGCTGTCTGCCTGCATACATTGCCACATAGTGCACACCACTGATATGTCCCAGTGTATTAAACGGCGTAATATCAATCCCGATGCGCATAAATTCATATACATATTTCTGGCGCATCATCTTCAAAAAAACAGCATATTCACTGATATATCCATGCTCTCTCACCTCTTCGTCCGTCAGGAAAATCATTGTCTTCGTTGGATCAAAGGGCAAGTTTTTTTCTTCATAAGCATAGACCGCCCGCATGACCTGCAAAAGGCGCATTCTTCCTTTTGCCGCCGCCTGCATCTCTTCTGGCTGTCCCATTTCCGGAAACAGAAGGAACAGCAGATACCGGTAACAGTGACGGAGCCATCCCTCTTCCGGTTCCTCAGAAAGCTCCGGGAAAAAGATTCTGCAAACAGACAGGATGGAAGCACTGTCTGCCCGCCCGTTATTCTCTGCGGCCTCTGCAAGTGCTTCTGCAAGCTGCTGTGCTTCGGGCCGCTGCAGATACGCTGTCATATGTGCTCTGGTTTCTCCGATTTCTTTCAGAAAGTTCTTGTCCAGAAAAGCATGTTTCAGTTCTTTATAAATCAGTTCTTTTTTTTTCATAATGTTTACCTTATATTTCAGTTTCAATGATGAAAACGGGCACAGAAAAACACCGGTGCCCGGCTTACAGGATTTATTCTATGCCCTGCGGACAGCGGTGTCAATGGTTTCATGGGATATAAAAAACGGATTTTCTTTTCTTCTATCCGCAGGTATACGGCGCCAATTCCAGACGGATAAAATATCCCTGATTATGATGACAAACCGGGCAAATCTGCGGCGCCTGCACACCTTCTGCAATATGACCGCAGTTTAAGCACATCCACCTGCATGAAACATCGGAAACAAAGAGTTTTCCTGTTTCCAGCAAATCCGCCAGCTGTCCGAACCGATCACCGTGGCTCTTTTCTATCGGCGCAATCTGCTGAAAAGAATTCGCTACCTGCGGAAATCCCTCCTCCATAGCCTTCTGCGCAAAAGCAATGTATGCGTCATCAGACTCTTCATATTCGTTATGCTGTGCATACCTTAAAAGCTGCACCATAGAATCGGTAATATCCACAGGATATGCGCCGTCTATATGCACCGTATCACCGCCCAGTTCTTTCAGATGATTGTAAAAAATCTCTCCGTGCTCCTTTTCCTGTCCCGCAGTAAAAGCAAACACCGCTTCGATCACAGAAAGCCCTGCCGTCTTCGCCTGAGAAGCCGCGAAAGTATACCGATTTCTTGCCTGACTTTCTCCGGCAAAAGCCCGCATTAAATTAGTCTTTGTCTCACTCATATTAAAATTGACTGTCATATGAATCCTCCTTCATTATTAGTTACTGTACTTCTGTTTCTATAGTATTGAAGGATTTGTTCTATTCTATTCCGATTCCGGTAAAAACAAAAACTGCCGCCGCAGTTTTTGCTGTGACGACAGTTCTTAAATTTATCCATAATATCTTTTTCTGCTTTTACGGCCGCATCTGTACAGTTTGATCAGCGATTGTCTTCCTGTTTCATCTTTCGAAACACCGGCACATACATACACAAAGTAAAAATCATAACAGCCATCATCAAAATAATTATACCGTTTACAAAAACCGCCGGTAAATGCGGAAACAGAAATAAAATCATAAGTCCTGCAAACAAAACGGCTGTGCATACTTTTCCGAACCACATAGCGCCGTCCAGCATCCTGCCCTTTCTGAGAAACAACAAACCCATCGTTCCCATATATCCTTCTTTTACTGCCATCAGCAAAAGAAGCGCCCACATCAGAGGATAGCGGAGCGCAAGACAGACGGCAAGAGCACAGTGTGTCAGCTTGTCCGCAACAGGATCCAGTATTTTACCGAGATCCGTCACCATATTGAATTTCCTGGCAATCTTTCCGTCAAACAGATCTGTCAAACTGGAAATCAGCACCACAAGCCCTGCTGCAAAATATGCCCGGCGCGCTGTATACAGCCAGCAAAATACCGGAATCAGCAGAATGCGGAAATATCCCATCAGGTTGGGCACCGAAAATATTTCTTTTTTTGTAAATCTCTTCATCTGCAATCACCTTTCCTCTCTGCATATAAAGTCTATTATAGCACTGCCGCTTCAAAAATCCAGTTCAAAAAAGTAAAAACTCCGCAGCGCTTTTATAAGCTGCACTACGGAATATTTTTACGGGTATCCGGATTTCTATCATTCTATCGGCTTCTCAAATATAGAGAATGCCGTTGCCGACACATACTGTGCACCTCTGACACTGAAACGAAGTTCCGGATAACAGGCACCGCCGCAAAGATTCTTTTACACAGTAATCTGACCGGTCCTGCAAGTCTCTTCTATCTTCAGCGTTCTATTTCCGATTCGGTTCCCATCGTCAATTTCATAAACTTCGGACAGCAGTCTTTTCCGTACCGGCTGCAGGAAAGACAACCAAAGACATCCGGCACCTGTTCTCCATCCAGATCACAGAACCCATACTTCTCGAAAAAAAGCGGCGCTTTTGCGGTAATATAAACTTCTGATGCGCCCAGACCGCGCATTTCGGAAAGCGAGCGAAAAAGCAGTTCTTTTCCGATTTGTTTTCCCCGATATGCCTGTTCCACTGCAATATCGTTGAGAATAAAGCAGCCTTTTCTTCTGCATACAGCAGCTGCACCCATCAGCGCGCCGTCCTCTCCCATGCAGGCGAATGCAGTCACAAACCCTTCCGGTCCGGTTCCGCTTTCATCCAGATTGAACTCCAGTCCGGCTGCCGTAAACAGAGTTTCAAACTGCAGATAATCGTCTGTTTTTATGATTTTGTATTCAGTCATTGTGCTTTCCTTCTTTCCTGATTCACCCGCGCAGATCCGGGACCTGCGCGCTAAATGCTTCAATCTTCTTTATTTTTTCTGAAATGCTCTTACAGTCTTCTTGTTCGGGATAAATGCAAGTCCTTATAATCCGGCTGTTCTGCAAACGGTGTATATTTGCCACAGCATCTCTTTTCTGCAGCGCAGAATCTGCTACATCAACGGTGCAAAAGGCAGGAAAATGCCCTCCAGCAATTTCTGTTTCCGGCTCCTGCAAAGGAACTGTTCCAAGATATAAGGGTCACAGCATTTCAGATCGGCATCATAAATTCTGTTATACTCCCGTACCAGACTGTTTTCATAAAACACACCGCACACCTCGTCATCGACCATCAGGCTCCGCATGTCCATATTGACAGAACCGATACAGCACAACTCATCATCAATTACCATCGTCTTGGCATGAATATACCCGCGATATTTATAGACTTTCATTCCGTATTCAAGAAGCTGCCCGCTGTAGCTGTCCGTGACAGGGTCCAGAAAAAAGCTGGCTTTCACTGCCGGAATCATCAGTTCAATCTCAACACCGGAAGCTGCCGCTGTTTTCAGTGCATCCAAAACCGAAGCATCCGGTATAAAATAAGGGGACTGAATTCGAATGCGCTTTTTCGCACTGCGGATCATACTCAAATAGCACATTTTGACCGCTTCCTTATCCGTATCCACACCGCCTGCAATAAACTGACACAGCGATTCTGTCTGCTCATATTCCATCGGCGCAAGGCTGTTCAGAAAAGCGATTTCTTCATTCCACTGACTGCGCCGAAGCGAGCAGAACCAGTCAGTCAGAAAATATGTATTGAGAATTTCCGTGCAGGCGCCTTCCAGCCGAATCTGCGTATCCCGCCACGGATTCTTGACCGGATCCATATTCGCATACTGTTTTCCGATATTCATACCGCCGATATAGGAAATTCTGCGGTCAATGGAAACAATCTTGCGATGACTTCTGTAATGCGTAAAATACGGCTTCACCCGGATCACCTTACCGCCGGCTTTTACCAGCGGCCGAAACAGTTTCTCCGGCGTGGACAGATTTGCAATAAAGTCGCACATCACCCGAACCTCCACACCCTCTTTCGCTTTTTCCGTCAGCAGACTTACCAGGTGTTTTCCAATCACATCGTGATGTATCGTATAAAACTCTATAAAAATACATTCCTCTGCATCGCGCAGATCCCTGAACAGCTGCCCATAGTGACGCTCTCCGTCCGTATAAAAATCCGCACAGCTGCAGCAGGTCAGCAAACTGCCGTTATAGACACGGTTAAACCGTGCCACCTGCAGATCCAAATCCGACAGATTTTTTTCATCTGCAGAAACAGCCCAGGACACATCTTTCCGGTACGGTCCTGAGGAGAGTTTCTTTTTTCGAACCGCAGAGGTCAGCCTGATGGCAAAGGTGCTTCCGAAAATCAGATACAAAACGGTTCTGAAATAAGGCAGACAAATCATAATTACCACCCACAGAAGCGCCTCCGTCGGCCGCTTTCTCTCTACAAAAATCACCATCAGAATCAGTAGAATATAAATTAGAAATAAAATCAGATGCAGCAAATTTCTTTCCCCTTCTGTCTCCGATTCGGACAGCTTTACCGGTCTGCCGGCACGCCGCTCAGTTCCTCAAGTTCTGTACACAGTCTGTCCGCAGCTGCAAAATCATTCTGCTGAAAGGCTTCTGTAATCGCCAGCTCAATTTCCTGTTTTCTCCGGTCTGTTTCAAGATATCTGCGGTCGAAATATCGGTCATACACCATTCTCCGAAAGTTTTTTGTGCGCATGCGCCGTACCGTGTGATCCTCCACCAGCAGCACATAATCTGCACATCCGGAGATCAGATAAAAGTCATGGCTTACCATCAACACCGCCCCTTTATATTCCGCAATTGCTTTTTCCAGCGCCAGCTGTCCGTAAAGGTCCAGATGACTGGTCGGCTCATCCAGAATCAAAAGTTCTGCATCTGTATTCGCAATCAGCGCAATCTGCAGCAGATTCTGCTCGCCTCCCGAAAGTTCACAGATCCGCTGCTCCGTAATATCTGCCGGAAAGCAAAACTTCGAAAGATATTCACGGATCTTTTCCTTGGTCGTAAAACCGTTTTTCTGCATCAAATCATATACCGTACTGTTTTCCTCAGCAGCTTCTATCTGCAGCTGGGACAGACATGCATAGCGGACGCCTTCCGCAATCTGAACAGAAGGATTTTCGTTGATTAAAATATCCCGGATCAGCGAGGTTTTTCCTGTACCGTTTGCACCGGCGATCACTGCTTTTTCTCCCGGCATCAGCTCAAAATTCACATGCTTCAGAAGATCTCCGTCAAACTCTGTACAGTAATCCGAAATACGCAGCACCGGTCCTGCCTCACAAGCCGCATCCTCCTTCTGCACAACCTCCGGCAGATGAATCTCAGGTTCACGCACCTCAATAAACGGGGCGCTGATCTGTCTTTCTAACAGCCGATCCAGCTGAGACTGTTTCGCGTTGACAGATCTTCCGATCACAGGATTCACCATCAGCGTTGCTCTCCTGCGCAGAATATCCACCATTTCCTGTGTCCGCGCAATTTCATCCTGTTCCTCTGCACGCTGCACGCTCAGTCTGAGTTTTTCCCGCAGCACTGCGCAGCGATACTGGGAATAAGTTCCGTCAAAGACCTGCAGATCCCCGTTTTCCAGATGCAGAATCTGATCAAAACAGTGACTCAGCAGATATCGGTTGTGTGTTACTGCAAGCAGCGTTCCCTTGTATGCGCGAATCAGGCTGCAGAGACTGTTCAGATTCGCAAAATCCAGAAAGACATCCGGCTCGTCCAGAATCAGAAGATTCGGCGCCAGAAGCATTTCTCTCATAATCTGCAGCAGTTTGTATTCACCTCCGCTGATTTCCGAGAGTTTTGCATCTGCAAGGTTTTCCATACCTGCAAGATGAAGCTGCCTGCGGATCGTGCTTTCATAGTTGTCGCCGTCCATAGCCTCGTTGAGATCCAAAAGTTCCTGATACCGTGCAAATACCGCATCCATTTCCGCAGGCGCAGCTTCTGCCATTTCCTCACAGACTGCGGCAATCCGCTGCTGCACAGAAAGAAACCGTTCGCTGAGATACTCAAATACCGTAACGTCCTGCAGCTTGTCCCTGATACTGAACTGACTTGCATATCCGATTCTGCAGCTTTCATCGCGGACAATTTTTCCGTCAAAGAAATATGCTTCCGGATGCATGATCATATCTGCCAAGGTGGATTTTCCGGTGCCGTTACTGCCGATCAGCGCACAGTGACGGCCCGTCTCCAGTGTAAATGAAATATCGCGGTATAACTCTTTTGCAGGAAAACCATAAGACAGTTTTTCTACCTGAATCATAAATTTTCTCCTCGTTTCTAAATAATCTCCTTGTTGAAATGGCCTCTCGTATCTGTTTCACGGCGGAACAGGATTTCTCTGCCCTCACCGCAAAGCTTTCTTTGCGCTGCGGCTGCAATCTTTTGCACCTCTTCTTCTGTTTCTGTGGTGAAACTGAGCCTGAACGCCTCTACGCCCTCAATGGACGGCATTTCATCCAGCAGGTTCAGGAATTTTCCGTTCAGAATGGTTGTAGCGCAATCCTCTGAAGAAAGCACAGGGAATATGCCGTATTCGTCTCTCAGCTCATAGCTTCGGTTTTTGCAGCTTCCGCACTGTCCCATTTTTTTCATCGGACAGTACTTTGTGAACATCAGCGGCGCTCTGCCGTACACGATCATCTCCAGCGCCGGAGAACCGCCGTTTTCCATACGATAAGCATCAATCAGCTCCCTGAGCTGTTTTCGGTTCAGCTCATAGGACAGGGTGACTCTCTTTGCACCGAGACTGTAAAGTCTGCGGCAGGATTCTGCGTTGACAACATTCAGGGAATAGTCTGCAACAAACGGATTTCGGTTCCGATAATAATAGATGCCGCCGTAACCGCCGATCAGAAGTTCTCCCTCGCGCGGCGCATAAGTCACCTGATTTCTTCTGATTATATTGTCAAAATAGATTTCTTTTATGCCGGCTTTTACACAGGCGTCGTACTGGGCGCGGGTTGTCACAGAAGCGGTAAGATACGGCGCTTTCTGCGGAAAAGAAAATTTTTCTTTTTCGGCAGGAGCCTTTGTCCTTCTCTGCTTTTCCGAAAGCTTCGCATCGTACAGCATTTCCACAATGGCTCTTCTTGCATGGTTGAGCATTTTAACCGGGATAAAAGCGTTATACTCTTCAAATTCCACATGGTTCAGGGTGAACACAGTATCACCCAGTTTTGCCAGCTGTTTTACAACCTGCTCCTTTCCGGTAGGATTTTTCGATGCTTCTTCTAAAATTTCCTCGCTTTCATACAGACAGCTGCAGGAAAGGCCTTCCGCATCAATAACAAGCTTTGCGCCGGGATAGGCATAAACTTTCAAATCCAGCGGAAAACGGCGAAACTCCTTTTCCAGATCTTTTTCCAGCTCTTTATAGAACCTGTAGTCTTTGGTGATATACACACGGTCGCCTGTTTTCAGCTTTTCTTTGATTTTAATACAGCAGGTTTTGTCTGCGCTGCGAATCAGCATGCCGTCTCTGTCATAAAGCTTTACAACTGACAGATTCACCTCTTCACCGTCGTGGTCGATTCTGATGATGTCGTTCTGGTGCAGCGGTCTGTCCAGCGTAATCTCATACATGCCTGACCGCAGCCCCGATATTCTGCCGATTTCATAGCCGTAATTATTGGGCTTGTCTATGTTGGTCAGATCCTTCGGGTCTTCATGGAAAAGATATCCTTTGGTAAAGGTTCTGTTAAAAGTCTTTTTCAGATCTTCTCTGTCTGTTTCTGTCACACCGCTGTCCAGTGCGTCTCTGTACTTTGCCACCACATTGGCCACATAGGCCGGTTCCTTCATCCGTCCCTCGATTTTAAGGGAATCGATTCCTCTCAATTCTTCCACATGGTCGATGGTGTTCAGATCCTTTGTGGACAACAGATAGCTGCGGCCGAGCACTTCTCCCGACGCGCTGTCAACCAGGTCATACTGCTTGCGGCAGGAGCCGACACATCTGCCCCTGTTTCCGCTTCGGTATCCGATCAGACCGGACATCAGACAGTTTCCGGAATAAGAAACGCACAGCGCTCCGTGGACAAAAATTTCCAGCGGAATATCCGCCTTTTTCCTGATTTCCTTTACTTTTTCAATGGGCACTTCGCGGGAAAGCACCACTCTGTCTGCACCCAGTTCCTTGAACAGCAAAGTTCCCTCAAGATCATCAATGCCCATCTGGGTGGAGCAGTGCGCCTCCATATCTTCAAAATGTTCTCTGATATAGTCAAATACAGCCAGATCCTGCACAATTACACCGTCAACGCCCAGTTCGTTCAGCATGTGGAGCTGCTTCCTCATATCTTCTGTTTCATCTTCAAATACGATGGTATTCATCGTCACATATATTTTTACATTTCTGAGATGGGCATATCTGACCGCCTCAGAAAGCAGTTCTGCATCAAAATTAGATGAATATGCGCGGGCGCCGAATTTCTGCATACCCAGGTAAACTGCATCGCATCCGTTTGAAACTGCAGCTTTCAGTGCCTCCATATTTCCGGCCGGAGCTAATAATTCCGTCACTTATGTACCTCCTGTTGTGTTTTGTGAAATTGTCCTGTCGTGCCGATTCCTCTGATTACAGAATCGCAAGGCACGATTCAATGTTCTCTCAGGCGTCAAAATCTCCGATTTTGTTTACGCCGTGAGGTTATTATACCATGCCGATTCCTCTGATTTCAAAATCGCAAGGCATGATTCAATGATTCCTTCCTTACGGCAACGCCGTTATAATCTCAGGAATCATTATACCACAATGTCGCTATTTTTGTACTCGTCTCTGCACATTCTCAGTCAGAAAATCCATCTGAATCAAAAAAAGCTGTTTCTCTTTTGAAAAACCGTTTTACACTGCACTTTTTTTGTGTATATAATGAGGTAGAAAAGGAGAGTAAAATCTATGGACATTCAGATATTTTTTGAAAAACTGGACAGCCTCTTTGCAGAGAAAAAAATACCGGAGGCAGAAATCTACATGAAAGAAAGCCTTGCAGAAGCAGAAAGCTCCGGGGATCACCCCGCAGTCATTGCGATTTGCAGCGAACTGGGCGGATATTACCGCGCCGTATCCAATTATGAAGCCGGGATTCCCCTTTACGAAAAAGCCCTGCGCCTGATTAACACGCTGGGACAGAACGGAACTTCTGCCCACGGTACAACTTTAATTAACTATGCGACCATGTGCACGATGAAAGGTGACCTGAAAAAAGCTCTTGCGCTCTACGAACAGGCTGTCGAAATTTTTTCCGCGCCGTCTTTTGCAGGCGATTTCCGTCTTGCCACTTTATACAATAATATGAGCTTTGTCTGTCAGGACATGAAGGAGTTTGAAAAAGCAGAAAACTACCTGAAAAAAGCGCTGTCTATTTTAGAGGGGCTTTCCGAAAGTGAAATTGAAATCGCCGTTACCTGTACCAACCTTGGTAATCTGTATGCGGCAGAAGGACGAAAAGACGAAGCAAAAGAACTTCTTCTCAAAGCCTGCCGCATTTTCCGCACGGAAAGCGGCGACAGAGATGTTCATTACGCCGCCGCAGTATCCGCTCTGGGCGACCTTTATTATACGGAAGGCGAGCTTGCAAAAGCCGCCGAACAATTTGAAAAAGCCTTGCAGCTGATTGCAAGAGACTACGGCACGGACAATGACAATTACCGTATTGTAGAAAAAAATCTGCACCTTTGCAGAGCAGGAGAAACAAACCATGATTAACGGAATGAATCTTGCGGAGCAGTATTACGAAGAGTTCGGAAGAGCTGCTTTGGATAAAGTCCTTTCAGATTTTCCGGGTGTAAAAATCGCAGCCGGCCTTGTCGGCGAAGGCTCCCAGTGTTTCGGTTTTGATGATGAAATTTCCCGCGATCATGACTTTGCGCCGGGATTTTGTATCTGGGTTTCCGACGAAGACTTTGCCGCAGCCGGTTCCGCTCTGCAAAAGGCCTACGACAGCCTGCCCCCTTCCTACAAAGGAATCAGCCGCAGCAACATCATCGCAGATGACCGTCTGGGCGTTATGACAACAGGCGGATTTTACAGCCGTTTCACAGGCTGCGAAGGCGCAGCGGCAGATGCCAGGTCCGAAAACAGCGGCAATACAAAAAAGCATACATCGGAAGACGCAGACAGTGCAGACGGAACCGCCGGCAGAATCACAAACAGCTTCACAAAACTGCCCGGACTTCCCAAAAGCAATCTGGACTGGTTTCTGATTCCGGAAACAGCCC
Source organism: uncultured Eubacterium sp. (assembly GCA_937894585.1). Taxonomy (GTDB): domain Bacteria; phylum Bacillota; class Clostridia; order Peptostreptococcales; family Anaerovoracaceae; genus Senimuribacter. Next base: position 7,522 of record CALBGO010000120.1, on the reverse strand, counting down.
TTGCCGCTGCCACCAACGGAAAGATATTCCGCGACGACAGCGGCGTATTTTCGGAAGTCCGCCGCAGACTCCTTGCCTTTTATCCCGAAGATATTCTCCGCAAAAAAATTGCGGCAAGAGCAGCGGTTATGTCTCAGGCGGGTCAATACAATCTTTTAAGAATCATCAAAAGAGGCGATACAGTTGCAGCATCTCTGGCAGCCGCCCGTTTTACCGAAGCCGCCCTGTCTATGATATACCTGCTAAACCGTAAGTTTATGCCCTTTTACAAATGGGCATACCGGGGCGCAGCTGTCCTTCCCCTGCTTTCCGATTCAGTATCCGTATTGGGCGCACTTCCCGGCGCGCTGACTTTTTTAAGCAGCGGCAGTCTGAAAAAAGCCGAACACATGGCTTTTGAAATTACGGAAAGTATCTGCGCGGAAACCGCGGAAGAACTCCGAAAACAAGGATTTTCCAAATCAGGCAGCAATTTTCTGCAGGATCACCTTCCCGATATTATGAGCGGTATCCAAGATCCCCGCTTCAGAAATATGCCGCCTATGGCTGACTGTAATCAGTGAAAAACAGAAATAAAACAAATTGCGGCAGCATTTTCCGTTGTCGGAACACAATCCGAAAACACCAGACTAAAAAAACCGACAACAGACAGCTGCCTTAAACAGTGAAAGGAACCGGTAATGGATGTACAGATTGAAAAGATTATAAAACTTGAATGGGATATGTTTCAGGAGGTCGAAAACATCGGCGGCAGAGCAAGCTGTCAAGATGACTTTGAAACCTTTGAAATTATGAGAAGGAGCCAGTATACAAACTGGACGCCGGAAATGCGCGGCTGCTGGCTTGCCTTTTTAAGTGAATGCAGAAATAACGGTCGGAATTTGGTAATGGAGAAATACGCTCGTATGATGGAATATACAGATACAGCCTATTATGACCGAGTGCTTGCGCCTGCCCTTCCAAAAGTTCCCCACAGCAATTACCTTCTGGTAAACAAAATTACAGACCGACTGGTGCTTTGGGAAAAGGACTTTGCTGCTCGCTATCCGAATCTGGCGGGAAAAAGCCGGCCGGTTACCGCAGATGGCGATGTCTCGGGATTCACTTCCATGGAGACCTATGCCCGCGGCGAACTTCTGACCTATCCGACTGAGCTTTTGGAACTGTACCTTGCATATACAGACGAACTTGCGGCAGACGGAAAATCTCTCTCCGTTATGATTGAAGACACCATGGTAAAACTGTACGGCTACGAAAGCATCGATGATGCAGAAAAACGGGCGTAAACTTCTTCCTCCGCGGCATCGGTTTTTCCGGTAACTCCGCAAAGAATGCAAAACGGCTCTTCCAAAAATTTCGTAAAAAACAAAGGACCTGCATCGCAAAATATGCAGGTTCTTTTCGTTAAGCCGGAAATTTTACAATGATATACAGCTTTCCGGCGGCGTACTCAGACTCTATGGCACCGCCCATTCGTTCCGTTAAAAGCTTTGCGATGGATAGCCCCAGTCCCGTTGAATTGCGGGCATTTTCCACAGTATAAAACCGATCGAAAAGCCTTGCAGCCGCAACCGTATCCATATCCTTTGCCGAATTGGAAAAAATAACAGTACCGCCTTCGTTCATAGTTACCTGTAAATCGCCGTCACTGTATTTTAAGGCATTGCTGATGATGTTGTTAAAAATACGTTCCACTGCGGCAGCATCCAGTGTACGCATAACAGCCGTATCCGTAATTTCAATCTGCGGTGTAATGCCCCGCTGCTGCATAGCTCCGTAAAAAGAAACCAGCGTTTCTTCCAGTGCACAGCGTAAATCCAGTTCCTCCATATTCTCTTCCCTTGCGGAAGATACCACAGAAAACCGAAACAGTTCTTCAGTCAGCTGTTTCATCACATCAACCCGACTTTCAATCTGAGCCAGATAACGACTTACCTCTTCAGATTTTTCTTCCTGCGCCAAAAGCTCCAGATAACCGTAAATAGCTGTCAGCGGTGTGCGCAGATCGTGAGAAATATTCGTTACGGCGTCTTTCAGTTCTCTGTCTCCCTGTTGAAAACGGTGACGCTGCTCCCGAAGCTTTACGAGCTGCCTGTTGAGACCTGCCGCCAGCTTTGTCATTGTCAAATCTCTGCTGGAAATATCGATCAGGGTATTGGTTTCTGTATTCAGCCTTTTTTCAAACTCTCTTTCTATTTCCCGGGCAGCCTTCCTGAAAAAATAGAGCTTAAGACCGAGCCCCAGAACAGCCGCCGGCAGCGCCATAACAATAATTGCAAACCAGAACTCCATCAAATGCTCCCTTCTGCGATTTTACACCTCATAATCATATTCCCCAATTTCATATAAATATCAGCAAAAGCAGACTGCCGCCAAGTTCTGCAATCCGTCACAGTACAAGACATTCATCCTGCCGCTGCAGAAGCCTCAAATCCGGCGCTAAGGCGGCCTGCCTGCTTTTCAGTTCTTTTCATCTTAATTTAACAGCGCCGGTTCTGCGATATCTTATTTCAAATCTTTTCGTCTGAATACCATTACTCCCGCAGCAGCCGTTACAATCGTAATAAGAGCGGAATACCCGGTCAGTTTCCATGGATGTCCCACCTCCGCAGAAGCAAGCTGAAGCTGCTGACCGCCCGGCAAAAAGTCATTGAAAAACTGATAAACCTCCCGCGTTGTTCCCGACAGATATCTCGGATTTTTATACGGCTCCTCTTCTACAATCCGGCCTTCCTCGTTCATTGTATAACCGCCGTAGTATTCGGGCTGAGACAGTCTGTTATAGGTATAGGAACCGGCAAAGAGCAGCCCCAATGCCAGAATAATACTGAGGACGGCAACCACCGCCTTATTCTGATTGAGCATGACAACGGCAGTCATCACAGCGGAAAGACATACAGTAAGTACCGCACAGAGCAAAAGCATCAGCAGAAGCGCATCAAGAGGCATCACAAACCATCCCACAATTACAGTGCCGATTGCAGTATACACCAGAATGTACAAAAGGCACATCGTCAGCATTGCCGCAGCGGCTGTAATCAGATTGGCAAGATAGATTCCTGTTCTGCTGTGGCCGATGACAATTTTATTGCGAATCGTTCCGTCACTGTATTCCGTACCGACAAACAGGCTGATAAAGGCCGCGCCGATAATTCCGATAAACGGTACAAAAGAGAACAGATTTCCGTCCAGAGTCGGTTCGCTTCCCTCTCTCAGCATGGTATGCAGCGAAAAATCCATCATCAGAGCAAAACCTGCCGAAAGCAGCATACATACCCAAAATACCTTCGATTGTTTCAGACGCATAAAATTTGCACCTAACAGTTTATTCATGACTTGCACCTCCCACCAGACTTACAAAATAGCTTTCCAGACTTTCGTCCCGCTCATTCATGGTGATAATCCGGCAGCCTTCTTCCGCCAGCGCCAGAGCGAGATCCGTAACATTCACTTTTGTGAAAATGTCTGCCTGCTGTTTGGATACAATATTATATTCGATATTCATTTTATCCAGGACACGAGCCAGCGCTTTGGTATCAGTCACTTCCGCCCTGACACACTTACGGCTTGCCTGCTCAAGTTCTTCCGCACTGATTTCACGCACCATTCTCCCGCTGTCAATGAAACCATAGTGAGTTGCAAGTCGAGAAAGCTCATCCAGAATGTGACTGGAAATCAGCACTGTAATCTGATGCTCTCTGTTCAATTTTAAGATCAGCTCCCGCATTTCGATGATGCCCTGAGGATCAAGGCCGTTAATCGGCTCATCCAGCACCAGAAAATCCGGATCTCCCGCCAGTGCAACCGCAATACCCAGACGCTGCTTCATACCCAGAGAAAAATTCTTAGCCTTTTTCTTTCCGGTATTTTCAAGCCCGACAAGCTTCAAAAGCTGCGGGATTTCTTCAAAAGACGGAAGTCCCAAAACTCTGAACTGCTCTTTCAGATTATCTTCTGCGGAAAGCTCTGCATAAATTGACGGAGTCTCCACCACTGCGCCCATTCTTCTGCGGCTTTCTGCAATCTCCCCTGTGCCGCTTTTTTTGCCGTACAGAGTATAGGTACCTTTCGTCTGCTGCTGAAGCCCGCAGATCAGTCTGATTAAAGTGGTCTTACCTGCGCCGTTTCTGCCGACAAAACCGTAAATCGCCCCTTTAGGCACATGCATCGTCAGGTTATCCAGAGCTTTAAAATGCTTATACTGCTTGGACAGACCTTCCGTTGTCAAAACATATTCCATCTATGAAATACCTCCTTTTCTTTCTTCCCCTATCGGATAACCCGAGTTTACACCAAAAATGTAAAGACAGCGGTAAAGAAAAGGGTAAAGAAATCGTAAAGATTTTCGCGCTGACGACGCCCCGAAGAGAAAACGGCAAAAACCTCTTTACACAATGCAGCCTGCCGGCAGAGTTACTTTTCTGCTTTCGTCTCGCAGAGATTCTGCGCCATTTTAAATCCGATACCCCAGACTGCCTCGATATAGTCCTTACCACCGGCTTCTCTGAGTTTTCTGCGCAGGTTGCTGACATGGATTTTAAGGGAGGTTTCTGTGCAGTCCGGCGTATCACAGCTGATACGATCCAAAATCACCGACTTCGCAATCGCCTGACCCGGATTCCTCATCAAAAGCTTTAAAATAGCAAACTCAGTCTTTGTCAGTTTTACCGGGCAGCCTGCCGCTGTTACCATGTGCGACTGTTCATTCAAAAGAAGATTGTCAAATTGCAGCAATGACTCACCGCTGCAGCCGGCTTTCTCACCGTTATCGGAATGAACGTCTTTTGAAAAAAACGCTTCCGCAGTGCGCAGATGCACTGCAATTCTTGCCAGCAGCTCTTTGATATTAAAAGGTTTTGTGACATAATCCACTGCGCCTCCGGTCAGGAGGCTTACCTTATCGTCTATGCCGATCTTCGCGCTGACAACTATCACAGGCGCACCTTTGATCTGCGGCAGCACCTCTTCGCCGGAAAGACCCGGCAGCATCAGATCCAGAAGAACTAAATCCGGTCTTTCCCTCTCCAATAAATACAAAGCCTCGGTGCCGGAATAAGCCCGCACTGTACGATACCCGTTTTTTGCAAGCACTTCCGCAAGCATATCTCCAATATGTATATCATCATCTATAATTGCAATCGTTTTCATCCAACCGTTCCCCTTCCCTTTCGGTTCACTGATTTTTATGATACCGTGCCGATTCCTCTGAATACAGAATTGAAAAGTATGATTCAATGTTCTCTCAGGCGTCAAAATCTCCGATTTTGTTTATGCCGTGAGGTTATTATACTACAAAGATCCGCTGCTGAGCAAGGGTTCACGCTGAAGACCTAAAGACACCTGCCTTACAAGGAAATATCAAATCCGCAAAAGAAAAACCGCTCTGTTATTTTTCTTTTTTATAAAGTTTATTTCGGATTCTATCTTGACGATGCCGCATCTTCCTGTGCTATACTTTATATATAAAACGGAAAGCTGCAAGTGAAAGGAGATTTTTCATGGAAGATATAAAAATTATGAATCTTGCCGATGTGCCGGAATATACAGAAGAGGTTTCCCGCTGGCTCTGGCAGGAATGGGGAAAGGCCGCCGGCTATACCTCGGACGAGCTTCTTTACAGGACAAAACACTGTATGCGTAAAGAAGGCGTGCCGCAGACTTTCATCGCTTTTTACAAAAACCGGCCTGCCGGAGTGGTTTCACTGTGGATGAACGATTTGAAAACCAGACAGGATCTTTATCCGTGGCTGGCAACCCTTTATGTGAAACCGGAATACCGCTGTCTCAAAATCGGCAGAGCTCTTCAGAAGTTCTGCATCAGACAGACGGCTCTCACCACAGAGTATCCCTATCTCTATCTGATTACAGAACATAACGGCTATTACGAAAAAACCGGCTGGGAGTTTGTCGAAAAAGTTCCCACCGGCACCGGAGAAACAGAAAAAGTCTACCGTTTCGATTTAAGAAAAGAGTCCTGTGTTAAACCCGATGCATCAAACACAAAACCGGTAAAATAATACCGCACAGTCAAATTCAAAATAAAAAACGAGGTGATTATATTTGAGTGAATCCAAAGAACAAAATGAACAAAAAGAGAATATTTCTTTCAGCAATCAGCAGCTGAAAGTACTAATCCTTCCTTTAATCGTAGAACAGTTTCTCGCCATTACGGTAGGTCTTGCCGACTCTGTTATGGTTGCCAGTGTAGGAGAAGCTGCCGTTTCTTCCGTTTCTCTGGTGGACTCTGTGAATGTGCTGATTTTTTACGGATTTTCAGCTCTGGCAACGGGCGGAGCTGTGGTCTGCGGTCAGTTTTTAGGGCAGAAAAGAGCAGAAAAAGCAATCGATTCCGCAAGGCAGCTTCTACTCTTCATTGTATTGCTTTCCGCTGTCATTACAGGTCTTCTGTATCTGGGTAAAACCGCAGTGCTTCACGGTCTCTTCGGCGATATTGAAAAGGATGTTATGAAATATGCGGATACTTACTTTCTGATTGTAGAAGCATCCGTTCCCTTTATCGCTGTGTACAATGCCGGCGCCGCTCTGTTTCGGGTAATGGGAAATTCCTCTGTTTCCATGCGGATTTCTGTTTTTATGAACATTATCAATGTGTGCGGAAATGCTGTTCTGATATTCATATTTCATATGGGTGTTGCAGGTGTTGCCGTACCGACGCTGATTTCCAGAATCATCGGCGCTTCTATGGTCGTCGCCCTTCTCTTAAAGGAAAAATATCCGATTCATCTGAAAAGACCATTCAGCTTCCGAATGGACAGACACACAGTGGGAAATATTCTGCGCATCGGCGTTCCCAGCGGACTTGAAACCAGCCTGTTTCATCTGGGAAAAGTTCTTCTTCTCAGTGTAGTATCGACTCTGGGTACCGCCTCTATCGCCGCAAATGCCATCGGAAACACCCTGGCAACTTTTCAGATTTTAGCGGCGCAGTCCATCGGCGTAGGTATGATTACTGTAGTCAGCCGATGCGTCGGCGCAAGAGATTTCAAAGCCGCCCGCTTCTATACAAAAAAACTGATGAAATGGGCCTACTGCTCTATGGCGGTTCTGAATGCAGTTCTGTTCCTGCTGCTTCCTTTCATTATGAAGCTTTATCAGGTATCGGAAGAAGCAAGCCATTATGCGTTCATCATATTGATACTTCACGGAGGGCTCGGCGTCATTTTATGGCCTCTGTCGTTTACGCTGCCTCAGGCGCTGAAAGCTGCCGGTGATACAACTTATGTCATGGTAATTGCCGTAGCGTCTATGTGGACATGCAGAATTGCCGCCGGTGTTCTATTTGCGAGGTATATGGATATGGGTGTTCTCGGTATCTGGTACGCAATGTTTTTAGACTGGATTGTAAGGATTTTCTTCCTGGTTTCCCGTTACCGCGGCAAAAAATGGGAAGAAAAGTATATCCGGTAGAATACCGCAATTAAAAAACGGTATATCCGGAACTGTCAACAATAGGGTAGAGTGAGGAATTTTTCTCACCCTCCCATTGCACCGTACGTACGGG
>CALBGO010000119.1 GCA_937894585.1 uncultured Eubacterium sp. | reverse complement strand
GAAGGAGCTGTCGCTTTGGCCGACCTGATTGGTCAACTGTGCGACAGCCCCTTTTGCACAAAATATTGTATTATTTTTAGGTATCCTGACCAAGCCTGAGCTGTCCGCAAGCCGCGTCAATATCGGCTCCCAATTCTCTTCTGACTGTCGCCGGAATGCCCCGATTCTCCAAAATCTGCCTGAATTCCGCTGCGCGCCGTCTGCTTACCGTATCGAAACCTGTTTCCGCCACCTTGTTCAGCGGAATCAGATTCACATGGCAGAGCATACCGCGAAGAAGACCGCACAGCCTGTCCGCATCGGCGTCGCTGTCATTGACACCGTTTACCATAGTATACTCAAAGGTAATCCGTCTTCCTGTTTTCTCCGTATAGTCCCGACACGCAGAAAGCAGCACGGAAAGCGGATACTTTCGGTTTACGGGCATCATGGAGCCTCTGATTTCATCGGTTGTACCGTGCAGAGAAATTGCCAGATTGACCTGAGGAAACTCCTCCGCAAATTTCTCGATTACCGGTACCAGACCGCAGGTGGAAACCGTAATATTACGCATTCCCAGAGAAAGTCCCCTTTTGTGATTCACCAATTTCAGAAACCCCGACAGATTATCGTAATTGTCAAAGGGCTCCCCCGTACCCATCACGACAATATGTCCTATTTTTTCACCGGTATCGGCTTCCGCATCCATTACCTGAGAAAGAATCTCTCCCGGCGTCAGATTTCTCACAAGACCGTTTCTTGTCGATGCACAGAAACGGCATCCCATACGGCACCCCGCCTGTGAAGATACGCAGATAGAATTGCCGTACTTGTATTTCATAAATACACTCTCTATGGTATTGCCGTCAGCCAGCTGAAACAGATATTTACGCGTCCCGTCCGCAGATTTCTGAACCTTCCTGATTTTAAGGCATTCTATGGTGCAGTGCCCTGAAAGAGCCTGTCTCAAATCTTTAGGAAGATTTCCCATTTCGTCAAAAGTCACCGCCCCTTTGTGCACCCAGTCGAAAATCTGCTTTCCGCGGAATTTCGGAAAGCCCAGCTCCAAAGCCAGCGCCTCGGTTTCCTGAGGCTGTAAATCCCGTAAATTTATCATCCTATTCTCCTTATATTTCAGTAAATATCTTTCCAATATCGTAAGGTTTATTTCTATCTTATACCAAACAGAACATAAAATCTACACAGAGAACTGATTTTACCGAAACATATTTTCATATTTCCCTAAAATATATTTTCACAAAACGAACCCCTCCGAAAGATTTTCCGAAAGTCCCCCGCTGTCCTCTTCTCCTGCGCTTTTCCGCCAATCTTCCCATCTCCGTTTTTTCGGTATAAAACCTGCGTTCTTACAGCGTCCGGAATTTCTCTGCGCCTTTGCCAGACAGATACCGAGAAAGAATCAGGCTTCCGAGGACGAAAATACCAAACACAATCAGGAGATACATTTCCGCAGAGATCATATCCTTGAAAACGAACAGATACAGAATCAGCGGCAGCGCAATGCTTGCCATAGCGATAAAAATTGCCAGTGTGGGCGCAATGCCCTGTTTTACGGCGTCGATTTCGTTAATCCAGTCGAACTTCGGATACGCCAGATTGAGTACAATACCCATATAGGCGTTGAAAACAGTCGCAGCCAGAGGAAATGCCGCCAGCATAACTCTGCTGATGATTCCCATATCAAAGGAAAACTGCAAAAGCAGCGCGCAGATCAGAATAAACGGCAGACTTGTAAAAATATGGACATTGGCTTTTGCAAACAGCACATCTTTTGCGCGAACCGGCAGGGACTGTGAAATCCACAGAGTTTTCGCCTCAATGGATATCATCGGCGCGGAAATGCAGGTCAGAGAAGCCATCATTGCGAAAGCCGCACAAAGAGCTGCTCCCGGAATACTCTCGTCTCCCGTAAGCTGCGACAGCATCTGCATTGTCGGCAGGAGCGTATCCGCCTTCAGAAACAGATATACCGCACCGATTACCATAAAGATCAGCCCCAGCGCCGCATTGAAAATATACATAGGGCTTCCCAGAAAATGCCGCATATCCTTCATAAACAGAGCAGTCTTGACACCGGATGTTTTCAGAGCTTTTTCTCTGTACTCAATTTTTTTACGCCCCTTATTTGCGGTAGCGATTTTAATAAAACTGCGGTCCAACGCAAAGTATACGACTGCAAAAGGAATCAGGCAGAACAGCAAAAAGATTCCGAATGCGGTAAAGCTTCCCTCCGCACAGGCTTTTCCCATATAGTAGAAAGGAGGAAGCGTCCTTTCGATAGCCTCTCCGATTGCCGCGCCGTTTTCAACAAGAAGATTCATATAATGCTGCATTCTCATACAGATATAGAGGTAGACAAGAAGCAGCGCCAGGGTCAGAACCATCATAATCAGGTTTTTTCTGCCGATTTTGGAATCAATCAGCGCAATCAGCCATCCGAACAGAGCCGAAAGCGCCAGCACCAAAAGAGGAAGAAGCAGCCCTGTTCCTATGATAAACAAAAGCCCCGCCCCATCAAAATGACCTTTGTAAATATATACGCTTACAGCAGGCACCAGTACCAGAAGTTCGTAAATGTAGTTAAGCAGCAGAACGGAAAGCAGTCTCGATATCAGAATAGATTTGACCGGCACCGGCATAGACAGAAGCAGGTCATTATCCTTCGCCTCAAAAAGCAGCTGCTGGGTGACGAAAACGCTTCCCACAAAACACAGGACAAAAATCATCAGCCCCGTAAAACCGAAGTACAGCCACTGCATACCAAGGGCGAAAAAAGCGTCGCAAGTCGAAGCAAACAGATTGATAAACAGTGTGCCGAAAACTGCGACAATATAGATAACCAGCGCCGCAAGGAGTATTTTCTTTCCCGTGCCGGTTCCTTTTTTACTCCGTCCGAGAAATCCTGCAAACATGGATTTCAGACGAATCATCACCAGAGTTCTCAGCATCTTACGCCTCCAGTTCCAGAAACACATTTTCAAGAGATGTGTTTCCTTTTACTTCTTCCATCGTGCCTGCGGTAATCAGTTTTCCGCCTTTGATGATGGCGACTTTATCACAGAGTTTTTCTGCCACCTCCAGCACATGAGTAGAAAAGAAAATTGCGCCCCCCTCGTCGCAGAGCCTGCGCATTTCCAACTTCAGAAGATGGGCTGCCTTCGGATCGAGCCCCACAAAAGGTTCGTCCATAATCATCAGCTTCGGCTTGTGAATCAGGGCAGAAATGATTGCCAGCTTCTGTTTCATACCGTGAGAATAGGCACTGATCGGCTGCGCCAGATCTCCCGTAATTTCAAACATATCGGCATATTTTTTGATCAGCTCCTGCCGCTCTTCTTTCGGTACTTTATAAATATCGGCAATAAAATTCAGATATCTGATGCCCGATAAAAATTCGTACAAGTCCGGATTGTCCGGTATGTAAGCAATCTCTTTTTTTGCCGCCATAGGATCGGTTTTTACAGAAATACCGTCCACAAAAATCTCCCCCTCATCAAAGTCCAGAATACCGCAGCAGGACTTGATGGTGGTTGTCTTGCCGGCTCCGTTGTGTCCGATGAACCCGAAAATCTCCCCCTTCTGAATGTGCAGATTCAGGTCATCCACAGCCTTTTTCTCCCCGTAAATCTTTGTCAGATGTTCAATCTTAAGCATAATTACCTCATTTCTTTCATACCGTATGCTATCACAATTTGACGGTTTCACCGAGAGAATTCGACTTTCACCGAAAAATGTATGATATCGTTTCGATATCATACTTATATCACAGCGCATAAAGATTGTCAATAACAAAAGAAAAAGAGAAAGACATAAAATCTCCGTGACATTTCATCACGGAGAGCTTATCTTCCCATATAAAACAAACTGTGCTTTCAGTTTTTTCAAAGTCTATACAATAACCCCTATGTAAATTACAAAGCAAACCTCTGTTTCATACCGCCGAAATATATCCCGCAAAACATATCTTCTCAAGCGGAAACAAATCCCATCGCAGCCGATTACTGCCGCAGCATTAAACAAAAGTGTTTCAAATATCCTTACAACGCCGTTTCATCAGATAAAGGATATTGCCGGAACTCCATTTGCCGTAACCAGCATAGTGAATACCCATTTAAATCCTACAATCGCCGTAATTCCGTAGCTGACCATCAGCATATTTCTCTGATATGCTGAAATCTGCTTTCTGAAAAGCATTAAAATGACGAAAAGAATCAGGATACTCAATACAAGAGGAAGCCCGGTTGCAATATAACCGATATATAATTCCTCTTTCAAAATCGGCTTCACAAAGATTGCCGTACATACCGCAATGATATTACATACTGTTGAAACAATCACTAACAAATTCGGAGCATATTTTTTCATCTCTAAAACCTCCTCTTATAATATATCAATTCCCTGATTTGAAATACTTGACATCATTTTCTGCTTAATCAGAGAAAAGATCTGCTCAGGAAACTGTACCTGCGTTATCCTATCTCTGCGCTTCCAAAACCTTGCTCAGCATAATTCTGCAGACAAAGTGCAGAACAATAAACACAACGCCCATTAAGAGAATCAATGTCATAAAATGGGGTGAAAAAGTTTCTCCCCGCAGCCCTGATGCAATATAGTCTATTGCAATATCAATAACAAACACTGCAATCATACCAAGACCTGCTTCTAAAAAGTATTTCTTCATCGATATCAGCCTGCGTATTCTTTTCTCTCTGTCCATAATTACCCTCCTCTTTACAAATGCAAAACATTTATATAAATCTCTTAAAAGAATTCACGTACAGTATCGTTAGTTTTCCCTGCCAAAAGCGGTCTCTGTAATGTTGTGTTTTTTCTCCGATTTTTCTGTTTTTTCTATCTACTTAAATTTTAGCACCGTGTCAATAGGTTTTCAAGAAAAAAGGGATAAACGGTCAAAAAAAGAAATATTCGGTCAAAATCTGTTATTTATTACCATTTTTACTATGTGATAGATTCCTTACATCATTCACAACAAAACCTCCTCATGCTTTATTGTGGTTGCCAGACCTTCAATAAATTATATCATGAGGAGGTTTGTTTCCTTATCTATAAGATTTTTTCCTTACCACCAGTTCAACTGGTGGTTTTATCATTCCTATACGGCGCCAAGAACAATGCAATCATTCCCAGACCATCCTACAAAAATAACTTCTCCTATTGCTTCCGTTTAGAAGCTACATACTGTTTAATCCCCCATTCTTCTCCCTTTTGAATAACCTTTGATTTTATTGTAAAAATCCATCCACATGAAGAATCGATATTCTCTGAAATTAAATATGCAGCTAATGTGGATAAAAACGGTCCTATTCCAGGAATTTTATTCAACAATACGGATGTGACAACTCCTCCTCCTTTTATTGCCTTTAGAACTGTACTGCTGACATAAACATCCCAGCTACTATCACTCAATCGGACAATTTTATTCACACCTACTTTAAAAGGCTGTATTACAGCAGGATTAGGTCTATCAAATTCAATCCCATATGATTCCATTAGATTAAACAATTCTTCATCTGTAAAGTAAATTACATCAAAATCAGCTGATGGATTCTTTAAAAAGTCTTCTATGCTATAACTCTTCTGCGGCTCATTTTGCGTGAAGGCAAATGTTGGCATAGACATAGCAAAAAGAGCGCCACTACAATTATAAGGCTGATGCCACGACGCATAATATTAGTTTTCATAGTTTCCTCACTTTCTTTTTTCGTTCGCAAATATCCCAACTATATAGACAGCAGTTGCAATTAAGAGGCTATCGTAATCTACCTGCATAAAAGTTCCATATTTCAAATGTGTATATACAAGTACAGATATAATAAAAAAAACATATATCAAAATGTATTTTAAAACCATTGCTCCATGAAGCTTTTTCATTATAATCCTCTCCTCACTCTACACGCAAAGCATAATTGCGGTACCATCTTTAAATATATTTAATGCTATAGAGGAAAATTGTCCTTAGCATATGTGCTTGTGCTCTCAATCACGGCATTATTTTGAAAAGCTCTTTTCCTTTATCCATAAACAGCGTTTTTACTTTTCCGATTGTTTCCCCTGTGTAAAATCCCAATACCTTTGTTTATGCCACATCAGTCTGACCTCCTTCTTCAGATTTTTCTATTTTAAGCCGAAGCTTAAAACCCCTTTTGTTTTCTAAATTTTCGACAGATCCCAGGAATGTCTGACTTTAATTTTCTTTGCAGACTTATCAATCGCTACATAACCTACAGTTGTATTAAGCTTATATCCAAAAGAACTGTTTGGAGTACTAAATATATAGTTACAACTCATATTTACATCCGATGCGCCCGGTGTCTTCGCATAGCGATCTGAAATAACAGGTTCCAAATGTCTATGAGCGCCATCATTTTTCGTCCAAGTATCTCTCACTATACCCTTATCAGATTCAATCCCCTGCGCAGACAATATATAATGATGCGTCAATGACATACTTGCTGATACGCCAGCTACCGTCGCTGTTGCCTTTGCTGTAAAGGATCTCTTTCCGTATGCTTTCCACTGATCCGGCTGAACAACCGGCGCCATTGGAAACATTGATGATATTGTTCCTTTTTCTGCGGTATCTGTCAGTTCTACAGTTAAAACACAACCATCTCCCAAATCGTATTCCTGCACACCGTAAGCTGTTCCGTCCGGCAGCAGGTTCATTTCTGGCTGCTGTTCCTGCCCGGAAAGCTGTTCTGCTACTTCATCCAGCTTCTCCATCAGAAACTCGTTCAGAATATCTTCATCAGTCTGCGCTGCAACCTCTGAAACTTCCGCTTCCGTCATATTATCTGAAAGCATCGACTTAAGCTGTTCTACACTGTTTATTTTTGACAAATGCACATCAGCAAAGACACCGCTTAAAGATAAACTCATTATCAACAATAAACTCATTGTTACAATATATAACTTCCTTTTCATTTTCGCTCAATTCCCTTCTGATTTTTCTGTTTTTTCTATCTACTTAAATTTTAGCACTGTGTCAATGGTTTTTCAAGAAAAAAGGGGTAAACGGTCAAAAAAAGAAATATTCGGTCAAAATCTGTTATTTATTACCATTTTTCTCGTTTTTCAGGCAGATTTTTGTAATCACATCCCCTTGTTGCGCATCGTACCGCCACTTAATATGTCCTCCGCTGTGGCGCGCCGCTTCCTGCATATTTCCGGTTCCCAGTCCGTGATTCTCCCGATCGGATTTGCTTGTCCTGATGATATCGCCTTCTATCACCGGCGGCGTGCTGCTCGGATTTCGTATCGTAATAAAAATCAGATTCTTGCGGTTTCCGATGCTGACCTGAATCTCCCGGCTGCCGCTGCACTGACATGCTGCTTCCCAGGCATTCTCCAGTCCGTTGGAGAGAATCACGCAGAGGTCCGTTGCTTCTATCTGCATACCGTCAGGAAAAGATCCGCTGCATTTCAGCATAATGCCTGACTCTCTGCATTTTACATAATACCGGTTGATAATAGCGTCGGCAACCATACTGCCGGTAGTAATGTAATATGCTCTTTCCTTTGCCTCCGACAATTTTCGAATATAGTTCTGCAATTCCATATACTACCCTCTGTCTGCAAGGTCAGAAAGAACCTCAATATGCTTATTAAAATCGTGTCGGAACTTTCTGGACTGCTGATTTGCCCTTCCCATAAAATCATACTGTTCCGCCTGCTCTTCGATACATCGTTCCTTCAACTTTATTATAAAGTTTAATTGATCCCGCTGGTAAATAAGAACTATCACCGCAATCATAAACGCCGTAGATATCAACGCAGTTATCGCATCCTTCAATGCATTTGCACCCTGATATAACATCTGTAAGTCCATATCCACTTCAGAAGTAAAATATTTCCAATCCCACGCAAGTCCATTCATAACAAGAATATAAGTAATCAATATCAGAGGATTCATTCCATTTATAATATCACAAAAAACAATCTTATGATTTTTTGTATAAAATGATATTGTTAAAAGGAGTATTATTATAACTAAATATGTAAAGATATAGTAGCTGTTAAATTTCTCAAAATCTGTTTCTTCTTTTAGAACAATCAAGGCTAAGCCTCTAACACATCTAAAGTCAGCCATCCTTAACTTCTCCCACGCAAGTCCAATCAGAAACAGATTCAGCCGCTTCCCTTTTAACAGCACCGCAGGGATGCAGGCTGCAAGGATTTCAGAAAAATCCACAATCTGAAAAGGAATCCCGTACTGTATCTTGTCAAGCTTCATCTGCAGAGGATCCGACCACTGAATCGAAAACACATACAGCGCAGCTGCCAGAACTGCCGCTATAATAACAGAGCTGCGGGTTTTGGAAAACCCACAGCCCAAAAGAAACCTGAAAAGGATCAACATACTTACCAGATTCAATCCAAAAAGTATTGTCTGTTCTGTCTGCACTGCCATCTCTGCCTCCCGCTGCAATATAAATGCCTAATATATTCAAACTTGTTTGGTCACTGCTTTCTCATTACTTATGTATATTTCTGCATCCTCTCACAATAGGATACATACTTTTCCCAGCACTCTTTTTTCCTTCGTCTGCTGATGGAAAATGTCACATTCCCTGCTTTTGCACCGGGCTTTGTAATCACATCCTTCATCAGAATCGTGTCGTCGGTCAGATCGTCGATATACTTACAATTCACCAGCATTCCGCTGCTGATACAGAGAAAACCGAAAGGCGCAAGTCTGTCCGCCAGTTCTCTGATCGAGCGTTTTCCCAGATTTTTCACACTGCCGTCTGCAAGGTAGACATCGGCATAGCCCCTGTCCGATGCAATCCACAGAATCTCCCCGGTGTTTCCCCTGCTTCCGTCAGGATAGACAAAATGCTTGTCTGCCGTCAGGATATTAACGGCAGAGTCCATATATGCGCCGAAAGCCGTAACATCAGGCGGTTTCAGAAGAAAACCAATCACATTGCGGTTAAACGCCCGCGACATCGCCTCCGGGTGAGAAGTTGCAAAGATTACCAGCGGACCGTCTTCTCTCTGCGCCAGTTCGTCCTTTACATCAATACCGCTGATATTTCCCAGCTCCACATCCAGAATCAGAATATCCGTATCCGATAGATTCCGCTCTAAAAGCGCCATAGGATCTGTCAGTTCCTCTATCTCCGCATCCAATTCCTTTTCCGCAAAGTATGCTTCGCATAACTTCCTGATTTCCTCTATATCCTGCCTGCAATCATCACAAATGATAACCTTCATAACTGCCTCCCCTAAAACATCCTGTTACAGGATATTTTAGCACAAAAGCAGTTGACAGAAAAGTCTTTATCTTAGTTCCCCGGTGATTTCACCGTTACTCTAAGATTCCTCAGGGAAATACGAATCCTTTCAGCGTCTTATTCAGAGTAAGCTCTGTCCCCCGCCATCTGGCTTTATACTGCTCATTATAAGAGAAGCCTAAAAAATCCGACGCAGTATATTCAAATCTGCCGACTACCCGGTTCCCCTCATAAGCAAGAAGCGCACTCTGCCGCTTTTCTCCCCGGAACACTTTGTTTTCTGCAAAGCTGTAAACCCAGCAGCCTTTGGAAATATCTATACCGCTTTCCTCTGCACATTTGAGAAGCGTCCGGTCATCGGTCTTCACATTTACAGACACCAGAAAATCCGCAGGATAAACCTTTCCGCAGGGCACCGGATCTATCCTGAAAGAGCCGTACAGCGGTTCCTCCGACGGACAGGTTTCTCTCTGAGAAACAAAATAAGCGGTTACAACTGTCAGTATGATGCCGATGGTAATCACAAGGGCTATTAAAATTCCCGTTCTTCTTTTCATATCCAATCCCTCTTGCTCCTTTTGACGGCTTGGTCTTCGCACGAGCAAACCTGTCCGATTCAGCCGCCTATATATCCCTTCTTATTTTCAAGAGTATCACAGCAAAAGCCTGTCTGCAACATCAAAGAAATATTCGGTCAAAAAAAGAAATATTCGGTCATAATTTTCCAGATTCTGTAAATTTCCTCGGATATCCTGTTATTTTTGGCAAGGTCATATCCTGCGAAGCTGCCGTCTCCCGCCTGTCTTTTTCGATTTTTGTACGAAAAAAGAGGGGCGCAATGCCCCTCTTCACAAGCTGAATCTATATACGGACTTCTCTTATTCTTTCCGTATTCTTCTATGCGGTATGCTTCTTTATATGCCTACACTCTTTCCACACCGATGCCTGTTTTATGACCGTTCAGGTCAAAATCTTTCAGGCCTTCCTTTGCTTCGATGGAAACTGCCAGGGTTTCCTTCCGGATGTAGTCTGCAAAGGTATCGATGGCTTTCTGTACATCTGCATCTGCGCCGACGAAAATTTTAATCTGATCCATCATTTCAAAATCTTCCTGTTTCCGCATCTGCTGTACCTTGGAAATCAGCTCTCTTGCCAGACCTTCTTCTGCCAGCTCCTCTGTCACAGTGGTATCTAAAATCGTGAAGACATTGTTTTCCATTGCAACGGCAAAGCCTTCCTTCGCATTGATTCTTACATCCACGAAATCCTTTTCGATATCAAAGGTTTCACCGTCCAGTTCCATGGAAGCTTTTCCGTCTGCCTCCAGTCTGCCGACAAATTCCGCAGCGTTCTCTTTTGCAAGTGCGCCGCCGAAAGCCTTGATTTTCTTACCCAGCACAGGACCTGCAACCTTGAAGTTCGGCTTCAGGGAGAAGTTCATATACCGGTCAAGCTCATCTGCAAAGACAACTTCCTTGACATTGAGTTCTTCTTTAATCAGGTCCGCAAGATCTTCGATGGTATCCATATATTTACCGTCTACCAGAATTTCGGAAAGCGGCTGTCTTACCTTGATTCTTTCCTTTTCTCTGGTGCCTCTGCCCAGAGTAACCAGAGTTCTGACAAGGTCCATTCTCTCTTCAACCTTCTTGTCGATGAGGCTTTCGTCTGCTTCAGGGAAGTATGCCACATGCACTGTTTCCTCACCGGTCAAATTTACATAGATTTCGTCAGACAGGAACGGCGCAATCGGCGCAATCAGCTTGGCAGTACCCACCAGCACCTCATAAGTGGTTGCATAAACGCTCTTCTTGTCTTCTGTCATCTCTTCTGCATAGAATCTTCTTCTTGCTCTTCTGATATACCAGTTGGACAGATCTTCTGCAACGAAGTCTGTGATGGCTCTTACGGTTTTCATATGGTCGTAGGAGTCCATATACTCTGTCACATCTTTAATCAGCTGATTGTATTTGGACAGAATCCATCTGTCAAGCTCCGGTCTTTCTTCGTAAGGAACGGACAGCTGATCAGCCTGCACATCGTCCTGATTGGAATACAGAACGAAGAAGTTATATACATTCTTCAGTGTTCCGAAGAATTTGCTCACAACATCGATGAGTCCGTCCTCGTCAAACTTGGTCGGCGTCCATGCAGGAGAAACAGACAGCAGATACCATCTGGTCGCGTCTGCGCCGTACTTGTCGAACAGCTCAAACGGAGAAACGGTATTTCCTCTGGATTTACTCATCTTCTTGCCTTCTTTATCTAAGATCAGGTCGTTTACCAGTACATTCTTGTAAGGGGCTTTTCCCATGATGAAGGTGGAAATTGCCATCAGGGAGTAGAACCAGCCTCTGGTCTGGTCGATGCCTTCACAGATAAAGTCTGCCGGGAACAGCTTTTCTTCGAAGTGTTCCTTGTTTTCAAACGGATAGTGCCACTGTGCAAACGGCATTGCGCCGGAGTCGAACCAGCAGTCCATAACTTCCGGAATTCTGCTCATCGGCTTGCCGCAGTGAGGACAGGTGATATGCACATCGTCCACATACGGTCTGTGCAGTTCGATGGACTCGTCGATATCCTCGATGGCTTTTTCTGCAAGTTCCGCACGGCTTCCGATACATTCCAGATGACCGCATTCACATCTCCAGATCGGAATCGGTGTACCCCAGTATCTGCTTCTGGAAATTGCCCAGTCCTTTACTTCGGAAAGCCAGTTTCCGAATCTCTTTTCGCCGACGAATTCAGGGAACCAGTTTACCGTATTGTTATTTACTACAAGCTGGTCTTTCAGCTTGCTCATTTCGATATACCAGGAAGGTTTTGCATAGTAGACAAGCGGTGTGCCGCATCTCCAGCAGTGCGGATAGTTGTGCTCCAGCTTTGCCTTGGAGAAGATCTTGTTCTCCTGCGCCAGCCATTTCAGAATGTCCACATCCAGACCGTCTTCCATAACAAAACGGCCCTTCCAAGGTGTTTCTGTGTAGCAGCCTCTTTCATCAACCGGCTGCAGCATCGGCAGGTTGTATTTGCGTCCGCACTGATAGTCGTCTTCACCGAATGCAGGAGCAGTATGAACGATACCGGTACCGTCTTCCACGGAAACATAATCCATACAGGTTACGAAGAAAGCTTTCTTGTCAGCCTTTACAAACGGCATCAGCTGTTCGTACTCGATGTATTCAAGGTCAGAACCCTTCATTTCTTCGATGATTTCGTACTTGCCTTCGCCCAGCACCTTGTCTGCAAGTGCCTTTGCAACATAGAAGAAATTGCCTTCTTCATCGCCTTCGGTCATCTTTGCCTTGATGTAATCGATGTCGGGACCTACGGTCAGTACAGTGTTTGACGCTAAAGTCCAAGGTGTTGTGGTCCATGCCAGGAAATATTCGTTTTCGGCGTCTTTTCTCTTGAACTTTGCAGTCAGCGTATTTACTTTAACTTCTTTGTAGCCCTGTGCCACTTCGTGAGAAGCAAGACCGGTTCCGCAGCGAGGGCAGTAAGGCAGAATCTTGTGTCCTTCATAGATCATGCCTGCCTTAAAGAATTCCTTCAGAATCCACCAGCCTGTTTCGATATAGTTGTTGTCCAAAGTGATATACGGATTGTCAAGGTCTACAAGGTAGCCCATTCTCTCTGTCATCTCTCTCCACATATCTGTGTATGTGAATACGGACTCTCTGCACTTTTCATTGAATTCTTTGATACCGTATTTCTCGATATCCTGCTTGCCGCTCATGCCCAGCTGTTTTTCAACTTCGATTTCTACAGGAAGACCATGGGTATCCCAGCCCGCTTTTCTGTTGACCTGATAGCCTTTCATTGTCTTGTAGCGGCAGATGGAGTCCTTTAAGGTTCTTGCCATAACATGATGAATGCCCGGCTTTCCGTTTGCGGTCGGAGGTCCTTCGAAGAAAATAAATTTTTCTCCGCCTTCTCTTGCAGTCACGCATTTGTGAAGAAGGTCTTCCTCTTTCCATTTTTCAACCTGTTCATTCTGCACTTCCGCAACAGGTTTTTCCGATAGTTTCTTGAACATTGGTATTTCATTCCTTTCCATTTTCGTAAGTTGGGGTTTATTTTCTCTCATATAGCAGAAAATCCCCAACCGAAACTTATAAATTCCGATTAGGGACGATTTAATCTAAACCGCGGTACCACCCTAGCTTGCTGACCTCGGACGCACAGATACTGCCCGCCTTAAGGTGCCTCTCATTAAAGTGTCAGACTCCGGAGTGATATTCGCTTGCGGCCTCACCGGCTGTCTCTCAGCAAATGACAGTCTCTCTGTAAGGGTATTACGCCGGGCTACTGGTTCCTTCACCGTCTGGATATTGATTTTTCAATACTTGCGTACTGGGTTATTTTATCACTTTTGTACAGGGATTGCAAGCAGAAAATGTGAAGTTAAAAATTGTTTTGTAGGTTTACAATAGATGCAGTAAAAAAATGCTGTTTCACGGTTTACTTAAAACTAAAAGTAAAACTGTAAAACTCTTTTATCATCCCGGTATTTTCCCTGAGATTTTCTTTGTCCGAAAATAAAATGCGATGCCGAGAACGCACCAGATTACAAGGCATACTCTTGATTCCGGCGCCAGATAAGACGGCATACCCGGCACAATCAGAAGCAGTATAAACACCAGAGAAAGTATGCTGCCTACTACAGAAAGAATTTTCAGCACAGGTCTTTTATCTCCGGGATTTTCGCGCAGAGTTTTAAGGGTCGCCATACAGGTATATCCGTATCCGATTGCCGCGCCGATAGAAGACATATCTACAATCCAGCCAAGAACTTCTCTGCCGAACCACGGCGCAGTCAGAGAAATTGCCATAACAAACAGAATTGCATTTTTAGGTGTTTTCGTTTTCTCATCAATGCGGGAAAACCAGTCTGGAAGCGCCTTTTCGCGAGCCATAGAAAAAAGCAGTCTGCTGGTCGCCATATAAAATCCGATAATCCCCGAAAGAACGGCGCATACCAGAGCGATGCCCAGAAATATAAGCCCGGCTTTTCCCATAATTACTTCCACTGCTTCTCCCGTAGGCCAGTCGTAATTCTCTGCAAGAAGCTGCTCCCACGGCATAACGGAAGCGGTAATCGTATTCAAAACCACATATACAAGACCGCCGAACAGAATCGAAAATATCATAATACTGCCGGTCTTTTTCGGAGAAAAGTCAAACTCTTCCGCTGCCTGCGGTATGGAATCAAATCCCACAAAAGCCCACGGAGCTACCGCCACAATGGCGATAACAGAAGAAACTGCGGATTTATCCTCGGGAAATGCCGGCTGCAGATTGGAAAGTTCAACCTGCGGATTGAGCAGCGCGCCGACGGCAAGAATCACCACAGAACCTACCAGCGACAGTGCCATCACAGTCTGAAGCCAGCCTGCCACACTGATTCCCTTTACAGAAAGCCATGCGAAAAGAATCAGCGCAAAAGAAGCCAATAAAATTTCACCGGCATAAATATCCCAGCCTGCCACAGTATACAAATAACCCACTTCAAGAAGCCCGCCCAAAAGCTTTCTGCTGACAAGTCCCAAAGCCGTGGCGTTAAGCGGCACGATGCACAGATACGAAAGCCCTAAGAACCAGCCGCATAAATAAGCGTGGCCTGTACCGAAGGTTCTCTTTGAAAATGTATATTCGCCTCCGGCTACCGGATATTTCTGCACCATATAGCCGTAATTCAGCGCAATGGAAATCATAACAAGAGATGCGATTCCCATTCCGATTGCGGTACCCAGAGTTCCCGCCTTCGGCAGAAAAGTCGTTCCCGGCATGACAAAAGCGCCCCAGCCGATAATACTGCCGAGAGCCAGGGACCAGACATTGATCGGTTTCAGTTTTCGTTCAAGTTTTAATTCGTTGTGCTGTGACATAGTTAAAATAATACCCTTTCAAATGCTATAGCCTGCAAGGGCAGGGTGAAAACGGAAACTCCCGTTTCACCCCCTGCCCTGCGGCAGACCGTATTTACAAAATCCGCTACAGAAGCGGTTCAAATTTAAATCTGACACCCAAATTTTCGTCCACATACGGAAGCTGTGCAAACTGGTAGTTGGATTCCGAATTGGCTTCGATCAGAACAGCTCCTTCTTCTGTTACAGCGATGTCCCAGCCTATCATATGAGCTCCGGTCAGCTTTCTTGCGCCTTCTTCAGCCAGCTTCAGCACTTTATCCCAGTTAGGAATCTGAAAATCTCTGATCGGTTTTTTCGATACAGGATGGACAATAAATTTATCTCCGGTAAGATTCATGCCGTCCCGGGAGATAATTCCTGTTTTCACATCGACCGGAGCAAAGAGTCCGCCGCCTTCCGCACCGTCGATCAAGCCGCCTGCGCCCATACGCAGTACAGAATACATATAATGGATTTCATCATTATCATCAAGAATTGTCACCAGTCTGACGGTGTTGACCGATGTTTCACAGAAGGCTGCAATATCGTGATGCTGCACAATAACTTCTTCTATCTGACTTCTCGGCATTTCCATCAGCATATCGTAAAATTTGCGTTTTTCTTCATCATCTTCAGGAATGGTAAATTTCTCCACGCCTTTTCCGTGGGTTCCGTAAACAGGCTTTACAATCAGTTCGGAAAGTCCTTCCGTCTTCTGCAGGAATTTTTCATAGCTGATTTTCCGGTTTACAAAACTGACTCTGCCGAACAGGTCTGCAAACTGTGCCGCAAATTTATCTTTGCTGCGGATCATACCGACCTCTTCCAGATTTGTATTGTATTTCATAATCAGCCGTTCCACAGTGCCTTTTGTATAATAAGTTTTCTGCTCTGCTGTGGTTTTTTCCCAGAAACGAAATTCCCAGTAATCCCGCGGTGAGCACTCGGTATAGAGATTTGCCTCCAGAATCTTTTCCTCCGCCTTTGCCTGAGACCAGCCGGCTTTTTCTGCCACCAGCTTTGCATGTTTTTTCAGACTGCGTTTGTCGTATTTGGAATCCTTTTCAATATTGCGCAGACTGATTTCCAGTTTCTTTCCCTCTCTGCTCCACAGTCTCTTTTTTACATAGTAACGGTAATTAACACCCCGGCTTTTAAACCGATCCATTTCCGCTTTTGCGCGTTCTGTATCCCAGCCAGTCTGTTCCGCTACATAAGCAATATACTGACGGGATCTTTCTTCCAAAATCTCTTTTCTTTCTTTTCCGTTTAAATAATAATGTAAGCTTTTCAAAATCTAACACCTTCTCATTTGTAAATTCTGCAGCT
Source organism: uncultured Eubacterium sp. (assembly GCA_937894585.1). Classification (GTDB taxonomy): domain Bacteria; phylum Bacillota; class Clostridia; order Peptostreptococcales; family Anaerovoracaceae; genus Senimuribacter. The sequence continues at coordinate 11,493 of CALBGO010000119.1, read as the reverse complement.
GCTATTGCTAAATTTATGCAAAACTAAAGAAACGGCTCAAATCTTTCTCTGACGCCAAGGCCTTCCGCTACATAAGGAAGCTGCGCCAGCTTGTAGTTTGCTTCGGAATTGGCTTCAATGAGCACTGCGCCTTCCTGGGTTACGGCGATATCCCACCCGATGAGCCGCGCGCCCTTAAGTCTTTCGGCGCCTGTTTTTGCAGCAGAAAGAACGGATTCCCAGTTGGGAACCTGAAAGCCTTTAATCTTTTTTCCCGATACAGGGTGCTTCTCGCAGGTTTCATTGTTGAACTTAATACCGTCTCTGATCACCTGTCCTGTCTCCACATCGACAGGGGCAAAGATACCGCCTGCGGAAATTCCATCGATCAGCCCGCCTGTTCCCATTCTCAGTGCGGCATACATAAAATGAACGATACCGCTGTCATCTTTAATGGTTACAAGACGCACCGTATTAACCGATGCAGGAGAAAAAGCCGCAACATCGGGATGCTGCACGATTACTTCTTCCACCTGGCTTTTCGGCTTTTCCATCAGCATTTCAAAGAAGCTTCGTTTTTCCCGATCGTCTGACGGAATATCCAGCTTTTCCACGCCGGAACCATGGGTTCCATAAACCGGCTTCACAATCAGCTGAGTAAGCCCTGCTGTTTTTTCACAGAATTCCTCGTAAGTGATTTTGCGGTTGGCAAAGCTGATTCTTCCGAACAGATCGCCGAACTTTTTTGCAAACTTGTCCTTGCTTCTGATCATTCCAATCTCCTCAAGGTCTGTATTGTACTTCATAATCAAAAGTTCCGTCACGCCTTTGGTCAGATACTGCTTCTGCTCTTCCAAAGTTTTTTCATAGAACCGGTAATCCCAGTAATCGCTCGGAGAACAGCCTGTATAAAGATTTGACTCTAAAATGCACTCCTTTGCTTTTCGCGCGGACCAGCCGGTTTTTGCAGCCGTAAGCTTTGCATGTTTGCTGAGGCTGTGCCGGTTTCCCTTTTTTTCCTTTTCAATATTTCTAAGACTGATTTCCTGCTTTCTGCCTTCTCTTGCCCAGAGCCGTTTTTTGACATAATAGCGATAGCTTACCCCCTGTGCTCTGAACCCTTCCATCTGATGTACTGCTTCTTCCCGGTCCCAGCCGGTCTGAGCGCACACATAATCGATATACATACGGTTTCTTTCCTCAAGAATCTCTTTTTCATCCGAAAATCCGAGATAATGCTTTATACTTCTCATGGATCATACTCCTTTACTTCCCTGAATACGCTTTATTCATCTTAATATTATACACATTTTTCAATCTGTATAAAAGAGATTTTTTCCATTTTATTCTATTTTATGCTGTTTTCAGACTCTTTTTCGCCTGCAAGTTCCGCATCAAAGATACTTTGATGCGGGAAAAGAATCCGGCTTTTCCGCAGAAAAATACAGAAGGCGCTAAAAACAGCGCTTCAAAACAACCTCCGGACTCTAAATCATTTCAAAATTTTCCTAAGATAGCAAAAAACGCCCCTGCTGCATATACTGTCAAGAGGTGTTTTATTATGTCTAAACAGAAACAATTCGAAAAGTCTTTTTCCAAAGCGCTGCATCTTCGCAGGAAAGATCATCCGAAAATCGTCATTATGAGCGACTGCCACAGGGGAACGGGCACATGGGCCGACAGCTTTCTCCGAAATCGCCCAATTTATACCGCTGCTCTGAAATACTACGATCAGAACAATTTTACATATATAGAACTGGGCGACGGAGATGAGCTTTGGGAAAACCGGCGTTTTTCCGATGTCTACCGCACCCATATTGAAATCTATCAGCTTCTGCGCCGTTTCCACCAAAAAGGGCGGCTCTTTATGATTTTCGGAAATCACGACCGCATCAAAGAAAACAGTTCTTGTGTCTGGAAAAGCCTTGAAAGTCCTATCCCTTTTTACGAGTCTGTTATTATCGACAGCGAAAACGGACCGCCTATATTTATGTTTCACGGCTATCAGGGAGATTTCATCAACGATAAAATCTGGAAAGTCTCCAGATGGCTGGTCCGTTACCTCTGGAAACCCCTTGAAATCCGCGGCGTAAACGACCCCACCAGCGCTGCAAAGAATTATACCAAGGTGCGAAAAATAGAAGAAGAATTTATTCAGTACAGCTGTCGGAAAAAATGTATTCTTATTGCGGGTCACACCCACAAGCCCACTCTTCTCAAAACCGACTGCGGTATGTATTTTAACAGCGGAAGCTGTGTCCACCCGGAAGCAGTCACTTCTATAGAAATTCAGGGTGAAAAAGCTTCTCTGATTAAGTGGTCCATCTGTTCGGGCGCAGATATGGGACTTTATGTATGCAGAGAAGTGTTAAAGGAAATGGAAATTTAATTCCCTTTTTGATAAGATGGTTTCTTGATTTTCCCCCCTATATTTCCAAATCTCCCCTCATTTCCTTTTAGGGCAATTTGCAGGGGATTTTTGACAGAAAAGAGGGGGGTATATGGAGGAATTAAAGGATATTTCCAATGAATTGCAGCGGAAAAACACTTTGTATCACCTGCTTTTTCCTTGAAATAAATATAAAAATGGTTTTTAATGGAATAAAAGGTGAAAATCAGTATCGATATTTGCCTGTTTATCGGTAGAAAATCCCCTGTAAAATCAAAAACAAGCAGAACACAGGATATTTTAAGAAATAAAAAGCCAAATTGTACGGGGTATGGGTATATGTACAGGTATATATCCAAAGCAAAATATACAGGGTGTGGGTATACAGCAAGCGACAGATACAGAGTGTTGGTACGGATACGCGTATACGCGTATATATCCAAAGTTAAATATATAAGATGCAGGTATACAGCAAGCGACGGATACAAAGCTAAATATATTAAAATACATAGAACACAGACAATGGATATAGTAATATATTTGGATAATATATCTAAGTATTATATGCAGGTTACGGTATGAGTATGGGAATATTATCCAAGCAGTATACCCAAATAACAAATCCGGGGTACAGATTCGAGATGGGCGCAAAAGCCAGCGCGAGATACAGCATATTACACTTTCAAAGTAGTTCCTATAGGATGAAATCATTTTCGAAGGGAACTGCAAAATTGCATAATCAAAAAGGAGGCTGCATGCATCGATTTTATTCCGACACCGGCAGCCTCTTCTCGTTATTTTCCTCTTATTTTCTGAATGAGAGCAATATTATTTTTTCTTGCAGTTATTAGTCTGCACATACCTGTGGTTTTGCCATTGCATATCCTGCGCTGATCAGGATATTTTCCCAGCAGCCGTAGCATTCTTCTTCGTCATACCAGCGGTCATGAGCTCTCAGGGATACCAGAGCCACTTTCTGACCTACATAAGTTTCACTGTTGGAAACCGGAACGGCTTTTCCGTCTTTCAGTTCAAAGGTGGAAATAATGTGAGGCACAGTAATCTTCACATCGCCGCCAGCTTCTTCAACAAAGAGGTTTTCATTCTGGAAAGTCACTTTATATTCTTTGCCGTTATCACCTTTAATGGTGGTAACTCCCGTATCAAAACCGCCTACAGAATCAATTGTAATATCCTTAATGGTTCCGGACGGAACGAACACATTCAACCTGCGGCCGCTTTCTGCTACCAGCTGATTCATCTTTTCAAAGGCTGTTTCCGCGTCGTTATTACGCAGGATTTCGCCTACTTTTTCTGCCAGAGACATCTGACCGAGAGCAGAAGCTTTCAGGTGATCTGCTTTGTTCATCATCCATGCCGCAAAACCGATGCCCTGATTATATGCCTGACACATATATCTTGCAATATTTTCGCAAGCCTTGCTATCCATCGGATCTTCCGTTCTTCCCACAATAGTATCACCCAGCTCACTTGCCAGAATAACCGGGCTTGTAGGAATTTCGTGTACAGGCAGAAGCCCTGTATTCAGTTCCGGTACAGCACGGCCGTTTCCATCTGTATCGATGATGGCAAGGCCGTTTTTCCATGCTGCATACAAAGGGAGCATCGTATTTCCGCCTCCCATTTCGCCGGAATAAACATATTTTAATTCTTTGCCTAAAAACTTTGCTTCCGCTGCCATTCCCTTAACTGCGTTTACAGATTCGTCCTGGAAAGTTCTTCCCTTTGTCGCAACAGGAGAACCCAGTGCCGCAACCATAGTGGAAACGATGTTTTCATCATCTTCCATTTCTTCAATGTCAATCATTTCGATATATGCTTTTGGATCTTCCTTGTACATTGCTTCGATCAGAGCAAGTCCTTCCTGCATGGAACCGCCGCCTCCGCCGCCGTAAAAGCTTGCACCGTAAACAATATTTTTCAGCTGTTCTTTATTTAATTTCACTGCCATTTTTTCTTCCTCCTGACAAATTCTTAATAAATATGTTTTCCGTCTTCCATAATGCATTCATCGTCAATATAAACGGTCGGCTCTCTGACAATCATATCATAGTGCATATTGCAGTCCTGCTGACCGCCCATAAACAGATTGTTGCCGCAGGCGATATGAATAGTTCCGAACACTTTTTCGTCTACCAGTCCGTTGCCCATAATCTCGCATGCCGGATTCGTTCCGATACCGAATTCGCAGACATTTTTTGCAGTATCGTCAAACTGTGCCACAAATGCATCAAACTGCGCTGCATCAGGTCCTGCGGTCTCTGTAATTCTTCCGTCTTTAAATACAATCTTCAAAGGCTCGTCCATAACCTTAAAATCCGCAATGACACCGTCCACTACGAGAACACCTTCGCCCTTTGTTTCAATCGGTGCTACCATAGCTTCCCCTGCCGGAAGATTTCCGAAAGCGCCCTTTTCGGTCAGCTTTCCGGTATCGGCAATCCCTTCGCGGCCTCCGCAGTAAAGAGTCAGGTCTGTGCCCTTTTTCGTGGTAATATGTACTTTTTCCGCCCGAGTCAGCTTTTCTGCCAAGATATCACCGATGCGGGCAACTTCGTCATAGTCTGCACCCAGGGTGGTTCGAACTATTTCTTCCGTAATTCCCGGCATAGACGCAATTCTGCAGCCTCTTTCGGTTGCTTCCGCTCTTCCTTTCGTGTGCGTGAAAGAGCCTGTTGTAATCATCATACAAGCGTCTGCCTTGTCCAAAGCTGCCTTGGATAACTCCGGCATTTCTCCTCCATGTCTTACATCACCGCAGACCAGAACCGTTTCAATGCCCAGGTCATTGCCTGCTTTGACAAATTCTTCCGCAAGTCCGAGCTTTTCCGTATCGGTGAGGATTAAAAATTTTTCTCCCGGTTTTACACCCATACAGGACAGAATCGAAGTCTTTGCAGATTCATAAACACTTCCCATTTCTTATGCCTCCTTTGCAAATGGATTGTATTTCGGATTCTTTACAACTTTACATAAAATCCAGTAAATCACGATTGTAACTGCGATACCTGTAATCTCAGGTAAGAATACCTTGTTCAGATATGTAACTACCGCGCCTGTAAGCCATGCAACGATACCCAGCCAGTTAACGCCCGGAAACGGAGCCCACTCTTCTGCTTTTCCTTTTCCCATAACCCAGTAGTCAGCAATGAGTACCGCACAGATCGGAGTAATCAGGTAGCTGAGAATGGAAAGGAAATCCACGAAGTAGTAAACGATTCCGCCCAGAGACAGAAGGATTCCGATAATACCGCATATAGCTGTTACAGCAGCACGCTTATCGTCTTTCAGTTTGAAAACATTTACAACTGCAATTCCCGCAGAATAAGCATTGCCTACATTGGTGGTCCAGGTTGCCAGAATCAGAACCAGCATACCTACGATAGGAAGACCTACATTTGCAAACATAACTGTAATGTCAGAATCTCCGGAACAGATTGCAAGCACTGCTCCGCATGCCAGTGCGCCGACGCCTGCCGGAATTACGCCGAACAGACAGGACAGCGCCGCGCTCTTTGCATCTTTACTGTAACGGTTGTAGTCACCGCAGGTTGCCGCGCCGGAAATAAACCCGCCGATGGAAATCGTAATACCGACCATCATTCCGCTGCTTTCTGCCGGCTCGTAAGCAGCAAGCACTGCCGCACCGCCGTCACCGAGAGCCAGAGAAACGCCGTAAATCAGAAAGACAAACAACAGAGGAACGCTGACTACATTCAGAATTTTTGTCAGTCCGATACCATAAAATGCTGTAATCAGCATCAGTGTTCCCCAAAGAAGACAAGCTACCCATTCCGGAAAAGAAATACCGAATCCGGACTTCATCAGGGAACAGAAAGATGTTGCGCATACGATAGTCTGATAACCGTACCAGCCAATCATAGAAATCGCTGTAATCAGAGAAATAGTAAACTGAGAACCTCTTTCCCCCAATGCTCTTGAAACCGCAACCATAGACGGTCTTCCTGTCTGCGCCGACTGAGCGGCAATCAGCATCATCAAAGCTACAGTGATTCCGTAACCGATAAACATTGCCAGGATGGAATCTTTGAAATTCAGTCCCGCCGATACCATAGCGCCTACCATCAGCGCCGGTACGCAAATCACATTTCCCGCCCAGATAAAAGCAATGGACAGCCAGCTTTTCTTCTCACTTTCGGGAACCTGTTCCAAAGTGATGTTTTCTACATGACTTTTCGTTTTTTCAGCCATAACAATTCTCCTTTCAAATCGGCAGAAAAACAAATTCTATTCTTCTGAAAATTTTTACTACACATAGTATAGCACCGGTTATTACCAAAAGTCATTGGACATAACGCAGATATTTTTACGATATTTTTGTGCATATAACCAAATTAACTTCGATTTATCGAGCTAAAACCAAATGTTTTTCTCACAATTTACAGCCATAGCACAAAGATTTCTTGTGAATCCGCGAAAATCGATATATAATAATAAGCAATCGATAAGGAATCGGTAAGCGGAAATATAGTTTATAAACACAGAAACGATATAGAATGATTCGAGGTAAAAAAATGAGTATTACTGTTGCAGACTGTCTCAAACTGCCTTCCCTGCGAAACTGCCGGGTTGCTGCCGGACACCGGGGGCTTGATCACATTGTACACAATGTTTCCGTTCTGGAAATCTACGATGAGACTCTTTTTAATCTGGAAGCCCCCATTACAGACAGCGATATCACCCTGACTTCCTTCGCATATATTAAGGACAACTACGAACTTCAGTACAGACACATAGAAAAAATGTACAATTTGGGTGATGCTGCCGTAATCATATTTTATGTGGGTATCTACCTTCCGGAAATCCATCCTTCCCTTATAGAGACAGCAGACCGACTGGGTTTTCCCCTTCTTGTTATGCCGGAAAATGAAATGGGGTGTTTTTACAGAGAGGTTATCTATGATATCTACGATGCGATTTTCAGGGAACAGCGTCAGGAAAAGAATCTGATTCACAATATTACCACGCTGGCTGCCAGACTGCCGGAAAATAAAAAGAACCTGACGACGCTTCTCCAGTTAATCAGCGGCTCTCTCAAATGCACTGTACTGCTGTCCGATGCCGGAATGAACAATGTTGCCATTTCCAAATATCCGGTGACAAACAGTCTCACTGCCGGTGAAATCTGCAGTCTGTATGAGTCTGCCGCCGCAGAAGATGAAGATTATGCGGAAACAAGTTATTGCGGACAGCCAATTTACATATTTCACAGACCGTTCACCGTCTTTAAATATCGGAACTTTTCTCTTTATATGGCAGATGAATTCGGAACTTTAACCATAAACGATGTCTACAATGTCATCGAGCTTCTGCAGATTTTTTCAAAGCTGTGGAACTTGGACAGCACCAATATTCTGGAAAACTCCCTGATTGCCTCTATTTTGGACGGTGACGCAGACAGAATGCATCAGATTGCCGAAAAGCTTTCTATTGACATCGGTGCAGTCAATACCGTTTTCTTCCTGCGCCCCGTCTTCAGCAGCCTGGAAGCCAAAGAAAAAATACAACTGCAGCGCCGGATGCTGAAAACAATTTCTTCCGCATCCGAATACTTTCGCGGTCCGCTGCTTTTAGATATTTACGGTCCCTATATTGTCGGCTTCATCATTTATTCTTCTTCCGAAAAAGACGACGAAGAACTGCTAAATGATATGCTTTTATCTTTAAATGAAATTTGGAAAGACTATACAATTTCTTTTTTCCCGTGTGAAAAAAGCGCCGCAGATGTACAGCAGACTTATACCCTTTACAGTGAACACATCGCCGACGCGGTCACAATTTTTCCGAACAAAAAATTATTTTCTTACGGCGACCTGCTATTCGCCGAACGGATCAATAAGCTGTGCCACGGGTCTTCTGAGGATTTCAGGGTTTACAAAAATATACTGGCACCCCTCTTTTCCGAAAACGATGGGGATCAGCTTTTAGAAACGCTGGCAGCCTATTATCTTGACGCCGGATGCGAAGTCAAAGAAACTGCAGGGCTTTTGTTCATTCATCGGAATACGATTCAGTACAGACTGAATAAAATCTGTTCCATTACCAATTTCCAGACGGGAGATCCTATGGCAGCCTCTCTTCTTCAGCAGGCTGTCGCCTGTTACAGACTCTGCCCGGAGGCTTTTTCACAGTAGAAAATCAGCTTTGCCGTCTGATGTGTCAGAAGGCAGGATCTGACCTGAGGCTTTTTCACAGCAGAGAACCCACACCTAAATCTGGCTCTGCAGCAGCCTGCGCCATATCGTGCAAAACCCCGAAGCCTTTATGGTATCCGGGGTTTCATTACTTATAAACAATTATGATGCTGTCTTATAATTCGGAAAATCTTCTTTCTATATTCTCTCCTGTGATTTTCTCAGGAAGCTTCTGGTTCTTTCCGATTTCGGATGTTCGAATACTTCCTCCGGCGTTCCCATTTCTTCAATGATACCGTCCGCCATAAAAATCACTTTATCGGCTACATTCTTAGCAAATTCCATTTCATGCGTAACCACAATCATCGTGCTCCGGCTGTCTTTCAGACCTTTGATTACCTTCAGAACTTCTCCCGTAAGCTCCGGGTCCAGCGCCGAAGTCGGCTCGTCAAAACACAGAATATCCGGGTCCATTACCAAAGCTCTTGCAATGGCAACACGCTGCTGCTGACCGCCCGAAAGCTGACATGGATAATTTTCTATTTTATCGGAAAGTCCTACTCTGTCAATCATAGAAAGGGCATGTTTTCTGATATTTTCGTCAGTATCCTTCTTAAGAAGAGTCGGCGCCAGCATTACATTTTTCAGCACATTATACTGAGGAAACAGATTGAAAGACTGAAACACCAGTCCGAAGTGAAGTCTGTTTTTTCGGATTTCCGACTCTTTGTGACGATCCGTTACACCGCCTTCATAAATCACCTCATCCTTTACGGATATGGTTCCTTTGTCAGCAAACTCCAGGAAATTCAGACACCGAAGCAGCGTCGTCTTTCCGCCTCCCGATGAGCCGATAATCGCCAGAACTTCGCCTTTCTCCAGGGAAAAATCAATACCTGTCAGAACGCTGGTTTTCCCAAAACTTTTTTTGAGATTCTTTACTTCTAAAATTGCCATATTTTCCCCCTTAACTGTTAAAATAACTCAATTTCTTTTCTATTTTTCCAAAAATAAGAACCAGTATGCCGCTGAACAGCAGATAGAATACACCTGTCATCAGAAGCGGCCAGATGATGCCGCTGCTCTTGATAAATGCCTCTCCCGCCCAGATCAGTTCATAAACCGCAATGGTACGGGATAAAGATGTATCTTTAACAAGATTGATAAACTCATTTCCCATAGGCGGAATAATTCTCTTAATCACCTGCAGCAGTACAATCTTAAAAAATATCTGCTTCTTTGTCAGACCAAGAACCTGACCTGCTTCAAACTGTCCTTTGGATATACTTTCAATACCGCCTCTGTATATTTCAGAGAAGTAACAAGCATAGTTTATAATAAATGCCGCTAAAACCGCAATAAATCTTCCTTCATTGCTGCCGCCCCAGATATTGTTATCGAACATAATCCCGGGACCGTAATAAATAACAATCAACTGAAGCATCAGCGGCGTTCCGCGGATTGCCCAGACTACAGCCTTGCATAAAACTCTCAGCGGCGCAAAGCGGCTCATAGAACCGAAAGAAATAATCAGTCCCAGAGGCAGCGAGCCTAAAAGCGTCAGTACAAACAATTCAATTGTAATTATAAAACCATCGGTCAAAGCCGACATAACTTCCTGCATCATAATATTTCAATTCCTTAAGCTATTTTTTATTCTATCAAACATCGGAACTTTTCCCGTGTCTTCCTGATTTCTTCAGATTCAGCCGTAACTGCTTTGAAAAATCCTCACCTGTGGCTGTCTGCTCTCCCTGAAAAACCGCCCAGTTTTTACTCCGGGCGGATTGTTTTTCTGTTTCGAACCGCTGCCGCGGTTTTTTAACCGGTTACGATTATTTCTGTTCAATAACAGCTTCCTGTACACCGTATTTTTCAGCGATTTTCATCATAGTGCCGTCTGCGTAAGCATCTTTGAAGAACTGGTTCAGTGCGTCAGCAAGATCTGAGCCTTTACGGAAACCGACTCCGTATTCTTCTTCATTGAGTTCCACGGTATATGTAAGATCCTCATAGCTAGTGCCTTCTCCAATCATTGCGCCCGCCATCAGAAGGTCGATTACGCATGCTTCAGAAGTGCCTGCCGCAACTTCCATCAGAGCCTTTGCCTGTGTTTGAACGCTGACTACATCGTATCCCATTTCTTTCAGAATTTTTTCACCGGCAGAACCGGCTTCTGCTGCAAAAGAAAGCTCCTTAATGGAATCCTTGTCTTTATATTTATCTGCTGCTTTCTTCGGCACAACGACTACCTGTGCGTTTTTGCAGTACGGGTTAGAAGTCGCAAGAGTGGAAGTCACTTCATCTGTTAAAGTCATACCGTTCCATACCACATCAATACTCTTTCCTTCCAGTTCCATAATCTTATTGTCCCAGTTGATTTCGGTAAACTCAACCTCAACGCCCAGGCTTTCTGCAAAAGCCTTTGCCATATCTGCGTCAAAACCTACCCAGTCGCCGTCTTTCTTTTCCTTAAAGTCCATCGGCGCATAATCGGTAATGCCGACTACCAGTTTACCTTTTTCCTGCACATAAGCTTTATCGGAATCGGCTTTGCCCTCGTCTTTCTTCTCATCGCCGCCGCAGGCTGTCATTGCAAATACCAAAGCTAAAGCCATCATTACTGCAAAAACTTTCTTAAAATTGTTCATCGCTTGTTTACCTTCCTTTCAAACATCTCAAATGACTATGGCTCTATTGTACTTTAATTTAATAAAGTTGTAAAGCGTTTTTTGAAAAAGTTTAAAAAAATTTTTCAAACCGCTGTAACCAAGGATGCAGCGATAAAAATAAGAAGGTAACGCACAGCCTGAAATAAAACGCAGTATGAGAACAGGCAGCCAAAGAAACACCGCAGTCAAAGAGACATACATAGTATTTCCCGCACAATAAAAAGGTTCTATAATAAATGTTGGGGTGGCTGAACATAAATTCAGCTGTCTCAACATT